>NZ_JBHFLM010000058.1:0-50631 GCF_041928655.1 Pelatocladus sp. BLCC-F211
GTAGGTTGGGTTGAGCGCAAGCGAAACCCAACAAAGCGTTGATAATGTTGGGTTACTCTGCGAGAAGCCGCGCAGGGCGCGTCTACGTTCCTCAAACGCCAGGTGCTACAACTCTTGGGACCCCCGCAACGCACTGGCTCCCCAACCTACGCTAGTTTTAGTTTTTAGCCTTAACTGAACCGTATTGCAATTTAACCAAGCCAATGAGCAAACATCAACTCAACTGTTTAACTGTGTCGTAATTGTTGAATAAACAGAGGAAGATCGGAAAGTGAAGGAAGCTCTACGGCAAGTCCGTGATGACTTAGAAAACCGAGTACAGCAAAGAACTAGGGAACTTTTAAACATCAACCAGCAGTTGCAGAAAATTCTGGGAAAACTGCATATTACAGAAGAGGAACTACACCAGCAGAACAAAGAATTAACTGCTACTCGTGAGATGTTGAAGTTGGAACGCCAGCGTTACCAGGATTTGTTTGAGGAAAAGAAAAACCTGGAACAACAATTTTTGCGCGCCCAACGCCTAGAAAATCTTGGTACTCTGGCTAGTGGTATTGCTCACGACCTGAACAATGTTTTTACCCCCATTTTAATGATTTCGCAATTACTACCAATAAAATTGCAGGCTGTTGATGGACAAATTGAGGAACTATTGGAGGTACTGAGACATACTTCCAAGCGAGGATCTGATTTAGTCAAACAAATTCTGGCATTTGCACGGGGGACAGAAGAAAGATGCAATTATGTACAAGTTGGACACTTGCTTTTAGAAGCAGCCAAAGTTACTAAACAGACATTTCCCAAATCCATTGAAATCTGTACTCAGATTCCAACTACAAACCTATGGATGGTTGATGCTAATGCTACCCAACTGCATCAAATCTTTATGAATCTTTGTGTGAATGCTCGTGATGCTATGCTCAATGGCGGGATTCTGAAAATCTCAGCCGAAAATCAAATTATTGATCAGACCTATGCTCAAATGTATCTTGATGCCCATGAAGGAAACTATGTTGTTGTCACTATCTCCGATACAGGAATAGGGATTTCCCCAGAATTCATGGAACACATTTTTGCTCCGTTTTTCACCACTAAAGAAACTGGTCAAGGCACAGGATTGGGTCTTTCAACTGTTCTCAGTATCGTTAAAAATCACGATGGCTTTGTGCAGGTGTTAAGTGAAGTGAATAAAGGTACTGAATTTAAAGTTTACTTACCAGCAGCAAATATTAGCCCCACTAACCAAGTACAAGAGGAGGATACTCCAACAGGTAACGGAGAATTGATTTTGATTGTGGATGACGAAGCAATGGTGCAACAGGTAACTCAAGCATCACTACAAGAAGCTAATTACAACACCTTATTAGCTAGCAATGGCATTGAAGCGATCGCACTCTATGCCCAGCATAAGCAAAAAATCAGTGTGGTCTTCATTGATATGATGATGCCGACAATGGATGGGTTAATCGCTATCCGTACCTTACAAAAATTGAATCCACAAGTAAAAATTATTGCCACTAGTGGATTACCTGCTATGGAACAGCAAGCTTTGTCAGCTGGTGCTAAGGCATTTTTGTCAAAACCCTACACGGCAAAGGAATTATTAAAAAATTTACACCAGCTAATCATTTAGTTAAGAGTTAATCAGTGATAACTGATAACTGATAACTGACAACTGTCAAGGCATCCACTCCAAACCCACTCCTATACTACTATCTTGATCCTGTTGTGAAGTCCTTTGTTTAAAACCAGTAGATAGACGTAGATTACGAGTGATCGCATAACCAATCGCAGCTGTTGTTAAACCTACTTCTTCTTCACTACCAGGAGAAATCCAGCTTTGAGTTACCGAAATATCGGCAGCACCACCACGAGATAATACCAACAGCAACTTGATGCCTATATTTACCCCATCTGTAGAATGATCATTAGTTCGTAAATACTGATATCCTACCAACGGCGCAAAGTTAACATAACTACCTAAAGGACGTAGATAATAATATAAATCAGCACCATAAGATTCATGCTTACCGTTGAATGCTGACTCATACTCCGCACCCACCGTTAAACCACTCCGACCGATAAATACATCTTCGATACTAAAATTTATTCCCCCTCCCTGTTCCTCAGAAGTGAACCGAGAATAGCCCAGCCGTATCTTAGTGCGAAAACTAGGATCATTTTGAATTTCTGACAATACATTTGGAACTCGACGCCGCCAGCGCTGTAAAACTGGACTCTTTTGAATAATTTCTGGACTTATATCTAAATCCTGGGCAGATTTACTAGGAGTTTGACACCAAGCAGGGTTAGCTACCACAAGCCAACTCATACCTAATCCAAAACCCAAAGATAATAAATCTCTTGCAAAAGTGATTTTTACAACAAGCGGGAAAACATCAAAGGATAAAGGCGAAAGGAATAAAGCAACACCTTTAACCTTTTCCTTTTCAACTTTCCCCAACTTTTGTAAGGATTTCAATAACTTATCTTTCATTCCTTGGCGTCCTTGCCCTCTTTTGTGGTTCATATAAAAAAGTGGCCCTGCTTTCAGCAGAACCACTTAATTTTTAGCAAAACCTAGAGAACTTAGCGCACACTACCCTCAGCAGCAGCAGCGTCAATAGGCTTGATTAAGTACAAGCGCAGAGTTTGCCAACCATTGGAAATGTAATAAGGCAGCTTTTGGAAGAATTGTAAGAATTTAGGAGTATTAGAATTCGCGATCGCTGTCAATTTTTCGTTATTCTTCACACAAATTTCTAAGCGATCGTAAAACTCCGGCTTGTTAACATCCAGCATCACCGGGAACACCCGCCCAGCTGTTTCATTTGTCTTCTCAATCACATATTTGTCATATTCTCGCGCATCCAACCCAATAGAGGCGTAGAAGTCTTGACGCTGAATATCATTGAGATACATTGTGGCAAATACTGACAGCAAGAAGAACCGACACCACAACCGCGCCTTCCAGTCATTTAAGATTTGCGGCTGTGCTTTCATCACAGCATCAAAGAAATCACCGTGGCGGTTTTCATCTTGACACCAGTTTTCAAACCACCGGAAAATTGGATAAACTCTGTCTTCAGGATGTGCTTCCAAGTGGCGATAAATTGTGATATAGCGCCAGTAACCAATCTTTTCAGAAAGATAAGTAGCGTAAAAGATAAACTTCGGTTGGAAGTAGGTATAATTTTTGCTCTTAGTCAAAAATCCTAAATCCAAGGACATGTTAAAATCTGCCAATGCTTTATTCAAAAAACCAGCATGACGCGCTTCATCCCGCGACATTAGGTTAAAGCATTCTGCCAATACAGGGCTTTTGTCCTTGAGGCGACGGCTGAGTTCTTTGTATAGCAAAAAGCCAGAAAATTCTGCCGTACAAGAACGCTCTAAAAATTCAACAAATAAGCGGCGAGTATCCCCGTCAATATGATCCCAGGATTGTTCAAAGTCCACATCCCGAACAAAGTGATGGCGGTTGTAGTCAGCGCGGAACTCTTCTAGGATGGCTCTCAACTCATCTTCATTGACGGAGATATCCATCCGCGCCATCGCATCAAAGTCTGTGGTGTAAAACCGGGGTGTTAACAGGGTTTCTTTTGCCGGGACTTTAATTCCCGGACGCAATTCTTCAAAACCTGGTTTTTTTAGGGAATCTACCATGTTGTGATTGCTCTTGTGTCTTTTTTTATTGTTCAATGCCCTAGAAAGCCAAGGTTTTTGCTTTCAGGCGGTGCAACAGACAGAATAATGCATTTTGTGTATTAAAAATCAGTCTAACAAGGCATGGCGTAACAGTAGAGGGATAAAACGTTAAGAGTTGCAACAAATTTGGGAGATTGGGGATTCTCTTCAAACAGAGACTACCGGAATTGGGAGGGTGGGGCTTGGAGCTTAAAAGCCTTGACAAAAAAATCTACCTAATTTAAGTTAGATAGCATGGGCAAAGAGGTAAGTAAAAATTCATCTAAAGAAGTAGTTATTAACGTGGCTCAACAGTTGTTTGCGGCACGGGGATATGCCTCTGTCACCCTGAAGGATATTGCTGATCGACTTGGTATTAAACAAGCTTCGCTATACTATCACTTTCCTGGCGGTAAGGAGGATTTGTTTATGGAAGTTACGATTCGTCACCTCGAACAGCAACGGCAAGGATTGGAGCAAATCATTGCCAAGATGTCTTCCTTGGAATTGGAGGAGTGTTTAAACCAAGTGGCGAAATGGCTTCTGGCTCAACCTCCACTCCATATCAGTCGCCTCATCAATTCAGATTTACCTGCACTCCCAAAAGAAAAAGCCGATCAGATTCAATCGGTGATGGATAGCTCCATTGTGCCTGCGATCGCAGAATTATTTGCTCGATACCAACACAATTTGCGAGCCGAACCATTCTATGTTGCAGCTACTTTTTTAGCTGTCATCGAACCAATCCATATTTTTAAGCATTACAGTCCCAACGGTGAGGACTTGATGATTGCGAAGTCGATAAATTTATTCCTGCACGGTGCAATGGAAAAATAATTTTTTTAGATTTTTATCTAACTAATTTTAGGTAGATTTTCGTCATCTTGTGTAGGTGCGATCGCAGATTTCAGAAATTTATACAAATCTGCCTATAACCCATGCAATTTCAACCTACTCCAAGTAACACCAACACCATGAAATTAAAAACAGTATTCGCTTGCCTAATTCTTGCGCTTTTAACCCTATTGGGAACACTGGCAATACCTGTGATAGCACAACAGCCCGCTCCAGCAGTCGTCACAGAGAAAGATAATCAAATTCTGGCGAGGGTAGTTTCGCAAGAAGGTATACCGACTTCACCAGAACTACAATCTGTACTTAACCGTAGCGTCGAACTGAAGGGTTTTGGTGCGATCGCTTTTAGAGCGCCCCTAAAATCAAGTTCAAAAAATGCAACTCCAATTGTTTTGTTTCACGGTATTTTCGGCGGCGTTAGTCACCGGGAGTTACGCCAACTTCTGTCATCCTTAGATAAGACAGGCGCTCCAGTTTACATCATGGATTTGCCAGGAGTTGGTCGGTCTGCCAAGCCCAAAACAACCTATAATTTTGAAAAAATTGACCAGTTTATCAGTGAATTTCTCACAGAAGTGGTGCGCCGTCCAGCCCATGTTGTAGCATCTGGAACTACTACACTCAGTGCATTAAAAGTTGCATCACAAAAACCCAGTTTAGTCAAATCATTAATCATACTATCGCCCAATGGGATTACTACCCTGGCATCACCACCCACAGAAGAGCAAAACCAAGCATATCAGCAAGCGCTACAAACTGATGATGCAGCCATATGGGTTAATCTTTTATTACCAGCAAGCATCAGACCATTTAACGAAGCATCATTTTCCGAACCATCTTTTTTAGAAAAGAATGGCGATATCTTAATTGAAGAAGCATTGATTCAACGTCCCAACATCGAACAACGCTGGATTAGTTATGCATTTATTTTTGGGCAGTTTTTTCGCCCTTTTGCCGAGGCTAGTAAGAGTGTGAAAGTCCCCGTACTGGCAATTTTTGGTGAAGATTACAAGCCGATACCAGGTGATCCTCCCATCGAAATTGATCGAGCAGAACAGTTTCGACAAATTCGTCCTGACTTTAAATACTTAGAAATTCCCCAAGCAAGTACATTAGTTTATACAGAGCAACCAGAGGCAGTTACTAAGGCGATAGTTGAGTTTTCTTGTGGTGGAAATTGCTCTGCATAGATGACTAAAAGCCAATTAACTTGATAGCCAAAGACATATTTTTACAGTATAGGACTTACGCAAAAATTTCCCAAATCCTTAATTTATGGAACCGCCCTTCGGGTACTCTACCAGAAGCCGGACTTCGTCTGTCTACGTGTCTACCGTAAGGTAGAACGCCAAGAACTCGTAGAGTGTGCGTAAGTCCTAACAGTAAAAATAAACAGTTAACAGTTATCAGTCATTCAGTTTGATCGCTGATAACTGTTTACTCATAATTGTTAAAAAGCGCTCCACTCAGTACCAACTTGTGGTAAAAATGTACCATTAGCAGTTGTGCCATTCATAAACCAAACAGCAACTTCACCGGTTTCACCATTGCGCCAGAAAACATCTGTCTTGCCATCGCCATCATAATCGCCGATGCTTGGTTGCCAAGATGCACCAGTCGCAGGTAAGAAAGCCGCAGTTCCTACTGATGTGCCATCCATTAACCAAGCGGTGTTTTCGCCAGTTGTCTGATTGTGCCAAAATACATCTGTCTTACCATCGCCGTTGAAGTCGCCAATAGAAGGTTTCCAAGCAGAGTCTTGTTTCGACAAATTACCTTCACTGATGAAGATACCATTCATCAGCCAAACTTTATTCTCGCCTGTTTCGTAGTTACGCCAGAGGATGTCACTGTTACCATCGTTGTTAAAGTCACCAACGTTAGCTTCCCAGTTACCTTCCAATGTGCTTAGATTATATTCTGATGCATTTGTGCCATTCATGAACCAGACTTTATTTTCACCGGTGATATTATTACGCCAAAAAATATCGTTTTTGCCATCACCGTTAAAATCAACCACACTAGAAGTCCAGGTTGTGTCAGTGGTAGGTAAAAAAGCGGCAGTTGTGACATTTGTACCATCCATCAACCAGGTAGCATTTTCTCCAGTTTGAGTATTACGCCACAAAACATCACTCTTGCCATCACCATTAAAATCTGCAATGTTGTAAGTCCAAGCTGGGCTGATTGTTTGTACAGTAGCTTGAGAGGCAATGTTTGTGCCATCCATTAACCAAATCACATTTTCACCGCTATTTTTATTGCGCCAAAAGATATCAGTTTTGCCATCGCGGTTAAAATCGGCATAAGTAAAATCCCAGGATGCATCTACTGTAGTTACATTAGATGCTCTAGGGTTGCTGCCATCCATCAGCCAAATTGCAGTTTCACCTGTTTGAGAGTTCCGCCAGAATTTATCAGCTTTGCCATCTCCATTGAAATCTGCAACAATGGCTGCATTGCTGAATCTAGAATTAGGATTAGGGTTTTTTGCTGCGACTAAAGATTGTTTTTCATCATTTGAGCTTGAGGAACTTCCCAGACTAAAATTAAGATTGGGAACGGTATTGTCATCAAAAAGATTTGTGGAAGCATATTTTGAGGTGCTAGTTTCTATAGATAAATTCAAGGGCGAATTAGAGTTAGACATACTGTTTGTTGATTACTAGTACAGGTCGGCAGAGTCTAATTTGTAATTTAGAATCCCCAATTAATAATTGAGAATTGCAAATGTACAATAGTTCATCAAATTTTCATCTATTATTCAGGTAATTTATGTCAAAAAATAACATCTGACACTTTTAACAATGTTGTTTATGATTAACAGTTTTGTAACTCAAAAATTAATTCACTTAGCTACAAACTATAATATTTGATTAATGCTTATAGATAACATCGAGATTGAGAGTCCAGATCCCCGATTCCTCTAAGAAATCGGGGATTTTATTGTTCATAAATGATTGAGAAATGCTATTGTAATGCTGACACTTTAATGTGTTTAAACATTGACATAAGGCAACACCAAAAATTTCATATAATGAGCGGGTGGTAGATGCATTGATACTTGCACAAAATTGCGATCGCTCTAGTGGTCTATCCCATTAATTTTGATAGGTTTGTAGTAAGCAATGCGCGTGCTTAAATATTTGAGGACTAAAGTTCTCACTACAAACTGTGCAAAGTTGCTGTGACAGACTACTAGTAGTACGCCTTGAACAGATGTGACACAAAGAATCTCCAAGAAAATTACCCGCTATGAATGAAAATCTTTAGGCAGTGTGGATCGTTATTTCAGCGCTTACTGTCAACTGTTAACTGTTCACTGGGCTAAAAAGTATACCATTCTTTGCCAAGTGTAGGCAGAGCGGTAGGAGTAGAGTCAGTACCAGTTACAATCACAACGGCGTTTTCACCTGTTTCGTAATTCCGCCAGAAGATGTCGGTTTTACCATCGCCATTGGTATCGCTGATACTGGGTACCCAAGCACCACTGGGTGCATCCGCAGCAACTGTGGTGAGAACATTGCTACCATCCATGATCCATATCTGGTTCTTACCAGTTTCCTGGTTGTACCACAAGATATCAGTCTTACCATTACCGTCAAAATCACCAATCAACGGTTTCCAACTAGAACCTTCGAGCGTAGGTAGAGCAGTGTCACTAGCAACGGTTGTACCATTCATTAACCAAACTTTATTCTCGCCTGTGGCTTTGTTGCGCCAGAGAATATCGGTTTGGTAATTGAGGTCAAAATCACCCAAAGTAGCTTCCCATTCTGTGCCTAATGTGGGTAAAGATGCACCAGTGGCGTTTGTGCCATCCATTGTCCAGACAGCATTTTCACCTGTGGTTGTGTTGCGCCAGAAGATATCTGTCTTACCGTCGCTGTTGAGATCAACAATGTTGGCTGTCCAGTTGGAATCAACAGTCTGGAGAAAAGATGGGGTGGTTACTTGGGTACCATCCATTAACCAAGCTGCGTTTTCGCCGGTTGTTTTATTCCGCCAGAGGATGTCGGTTTTGCGATCGCCATTGAAATCTGCAATCACTGGCGCCCAGTCTGGACTTAGTGTTGCTAAGGAGGCTTCTGAGACAACAGCTTGTCCATCCATCAGCCAAACCTGGTTTTCACCTGTGGCTTTGTTGTACCAGAGTAAGTCTGTTTTGTCATCACCGTTGAAATCGGCGATTTTAACATCCCACTCTGTACCCATTGTCTTGACAAAATCCGCAGAGGCGACATTTGTGCCATCCATCAACCAAATGGCATTTTCACCAGTTTGAGAGTTACGCCAGAACTTGTCGTTTTTACCATCACCGTTGAAATCGGCTACAATTGCCGCACTCGTGAATACAGGGTTAGGATTTTGCAGATTCGGAAGCTCAAGCTGAGAGTTTGCATCCGAAGAACTCCTGTAGCCTGAGTATGTCTCTGTCTGTAATTGATTTTTGCTTGTGTATTTGTCTGTTGAGATTGGAGCGCTACTAGAAGTAGAAATCTGATCGGACATGGCGTGTGTTTGAGACAAGTGGTCATAAACCTTTTAACTGTTTTTTTATTTGAGATTCAAGTGTTAGTTAATAACATATTTTGCTTCTTAATATTTTCTTAAGAAGTGTCATGCTTTGCCTAAAATAAAAGCCTTTTCTAGCTATTTTCTGAAAAAAAACAAGTACAAAATAATCACTTTTACGATATATTAATGCTAATTATAAACAAATTGTTAACTAAACAAACATCTATAAATTATCAACTGTTTTTATATGGAGTTTAAGAGTTAAATAATAAACATGTACTAAAATTTTCTGAGTATTTATTATTTTTTATACACTTATATATTTATAGGATATTAAGTTTGTAGTAAGTGGCTCTAGCCCTTATGATGAGGACTAAAGTCCTCACTACAAACAAAAAATGAGAATTGTATGTAACACTTGCGTAAGTCCTAATTTAATTAGAAAATGAATGATTTTTTTTGAATTTCGTCGCAGGTAATTCTACTAAGTAGTATGTAACAGTAGCTAGTAGAACTGATAAAGTCAGTGTTGCTACTAGTCTATTGTAAAAAGCTTCAATGTGAATATCTGAAGAGAATATTGCATAAATTCTAAGTAAAATTGGCATATGCCAAATGTAAACACCATAAGATAAATTGCCAAACACTTCTAATATCCTGAGAGGATTTTTTAAAATAGCAGCAAAGGATAGCTTTTCATTTTTGGTGTAGATATGATAATTATCTGATTCAAAAGTGAAAATAAAAAAAGATGTAATAATTGCGGTTAATGGTTGAAAAATAAAGATAGTCGTCATTGTTCTCCAACCACCAGGACGATTAGGTAATCCCCATAATTCTTGATGATATAAGTGATGAGCAGTAAACAGATAAAGTAAAATCATCAAGATAATAGCTATATATTTTTTATTAATAAATATTTGGGGATGAATTTTGTTGTTTATTGTGGAAGACTTTGATTTGCAATATTGTATTAGTGCATTTACCAAAAACCCAGATAAAAAGACATCTATATTATTAAATATGGGAGTGTACCAATATTTAAATGCATATCCCATTTGATAATTGATTTGATGAGAAAAAGTCAGCCAACATAAGCTTTTAATAAAAAATGCTACTAATATAATTAATATTGCTGCTGCAATTACCTGCTTTTGCTGGAAGATGAGAGATTTGCTCAAATTATAAATAAAAGGAACAAATATATAAAATTGCATTTCTGTAGAAAGTGACCAAAAAACATCATTGAACGCGATTGGCTGAGATCCAACATAAGGATGATATGTGAAAGTGCAAACTCGCAGCAGGTATCCCCAATTCTCGAATTTAAGAACATCAGGATAAACAAATATAGATAAAATCAAAATAGCAAAATAATAAAGAGGAAAAATTCGCAAAACACGATTACGCCAAAAGTTAATTACTCCTGTGACATCGCTGCTATAACGCTCAGTGTAAAAGGCTTTTCCCATCAAATAGCCAGACAAACAAAAGAAAATCCAAACTGCGACTGCACCATGACTAAAAATGAGCCAAGTTAAATCGTAATTTTGATAAATAAGTACATTTCTAGGTGGAGCGCAATGGATAATTACTACCATTAAACAGGCAAAACCACGCAGAGCCAACAGAACATCTAAACGATTGTGATTCTGAATAACTTTTGGCAGATGCAAGTAATTTATTGATTTTTCCATGAATACTTTTAAATCAGTTAACAGTTAACAGTGATTAATTTAATTTGATAACTAATAACTGTTAAATTTAGCGATCGCATATCATAAATACAATCGCCCAAATAGATATAGATATAGATTAATTTAAAAATATTTAAGTATATTTTCTACTTAGCGTGTTGCCAAATTGGCAAAAATATGAGCCTAAATTTGTCAGTGAGTAGGGACACATAGCTGTGCGCCCCTACAAAGGTTATGAGGGTATCAACCAAAGATACTAAGGTGGTTGTAGTTGACCAGTGTGAATTTTAGACACAATGAGATTAAGTTCTTTATAGCGGAATTATGCAGACAGAATATAAACAGCGTCGGGAAGCATTAATGTCCAAAATTGGTAATGGTACTGCAATCTTTCGTAGTGCGCCAACAGCAGTGATGCACAACGATGTCGAATATAACTTTCGTCAAGATAGCGATTTCTTTTATCTGACTGGGTTTAACGAACCGCAAGCAGTAGCAATTCTAGCGCCACATCACCCAGAACATCAGTTTGTGTTGTTTGTGCAACCCAAGGATAGGGAACAGGAAGTTTGGAATGGTTATCGCTGTGGGGTAGAAGCAGCGAAGGAAGTATATGGCGCGGATGAAGCTTATCCAATTGCGGAACTAGATGAAAAACTACCGCAATATCTGGAAAAAGCCGATCGCATTTATTATCGCTTAGGACGCGATCGCACTTTTAACGATAAAATCCTCAATCATTGGCAACGTTTAATGCGGACTTATCCCAAGCGGGGTACAGGGCCGATTGCGATTGAAGACACTAGTCCCATTCTCCATAGTATGCGTTTGGTTAAAACTCAAGCAGAATTGGAGTTCATGCGTAAAGCTGCTGACATTGCAGTGGAAGCACATAACCACGCCATGCAATTTACCGCGCCAGGACTTTTTGAGTATGAAGTGCAAGCAGAAATAGAACATATCTTTCGTAAGCGGGGTGCTTTGGGGCCTGCTTATCCTTCAATTGTTGCTTCTGGTGTCAATGCTTGTGTACTGCATTATGTAGAGAATAATCGACAGATGCAGGACAACGAGTTACTGCTGATAGATGCTGGATGTGCCTACGAATACTACAACTCAGATATTACCCGGACATTTCCTGTCGGAGGTAAATTTACTCCAGAACAAAAAACCTTGTATGAGATTGTTTTAGCAGCACAAAAACAAGCGATCGCCCAAGTACAACCAGGCAACCCTTATAATCTGTTTCATGATACCGCCGTCCGTGTTCTCACAGAAGGTTTAGTGGAAATCGGTATTCTCAAAGGCGAAATTGACAAATTAATAGAGGAAGAAAAATATAAGCCATTTTACATGCATCGCACTGGTCATTGGTTAGGCTTAGATGTGCATGATGTAGGAGTTTACCAGCACGGTGACAACCCACAAATTCTACAACCAGGACAAGTAGTGACGGTAGAACCAGGACTTTATATAGTACCAGATACTAAACCAGCAGAAGATCAACCAGAAATAGATCAACGTTGGGTTGGTATTGGTATTCGGATTGAAGACGATGTCTTGGTGACTCCCACAGGAAATGAAGTATTAACTGCTGGTGTACCCAAAGAAGTAGAAGATTTAGAAAAATAGGGTGTTGCTGAAGGCGGTATGAATCCAAATGTAGAGACGCGATATATCGCGTCTCTACAAGGGTTTGTAGTGAGGACTTTAGTCCTCTATGAGCGCTTAAGCGCTCACTACGAACTTCCCGCCAAAACTCGATTTCATCCTAATTTCATTTCTAAATGAAACACTAGTGTAAGAGTGCATTTCTCAAACCCGAAAGTACTTTTGACCATTCGCAATTCCTGATGCTCCATACTCAAGGATTTTATGGCGATGTCTTACCCTGTGCGTTCCCAAACACCTAAAGCAATTCCTTGTGTTTATGGCACAGTTGTTAGCCTGCTGTTATTAGCAAGTCCCGCAGTTGTTCTGGCTCATAGCGGACATGGAAACGAATTTCATCAACAAAGTGAAACTACTCAAATTACCAATTCTATTCAAGTTGATCCCGACACAGCCAAACGTCTAAATATTAAAGTCGAACCAGTCCAACGTCAACAGATAACTTTAGGGATAAAAACCACTGGACAAATTGAAACTCTACCTAGCCAAAAAGTAGAAGTAACTACCCCAATTTCTGGGGCGAAAGTAGTTGAATTGTTGGTGGAACCAGGTGCAAGCGTAACAAAAGGTCAACCCATTGCTGTTGTCACCAGTCCTGATTTAGTGACATTGCGCGTTGAATCGCAAGAAAAACTTGCTCAAGCTCAAGCTGATTTACAGCAAGCGCAAGCCGACTTAAGACTGGCTCAACAAAATTACCAGAGATACCAACAAATAGCCGATTCTGAAATCGCTCAAGCCCAAAGCCAAGTATCATTTGCTCAAGAAAAATACGACAAAGACCAACAGTTAGCTGCTACTGGAGCTTTACCCCGACGCAATGCTTTAGAATCGCAAACCCAATTAGCAGAAGCTCAAGCCGAATTCACCAAAGCTAATAGTCGTCGAGACGTGATTGAGGCAGAAAATCAACTCAAACGCGCTCAAGCCGCAGTTAATGTTGCAAAAAGACAAATTCAACTCAGTAATACTACTTATCAAACTCGGCTGCAACAATTGGGTAACAGTGCTAATGCCAAGGGATTAGTGACGGTAACTGCTCCGATTGCTGGTAAAGTTGCAGATAGGGAAGTAACAATTGGTCAAACATTCGAGGATGCTGGTGGCAAGCTAATGACGATTGTGAATGATAGTCAGGTTTTTGCTACAGCTAATATTTATGAAAAAGATTTAGGTAAAGTAAAAATAGGTCAACAGGTAAGTGTCAAAGTTGCTTCTTTACCTGACCGTAATTTTACAGGAAAAATTACCGTAATTGGCTCAGTAGTAGAAGGTGAAACGCGGGTAGTACCTGTAAAAGCCCAAATAAATAATCCAGGTGGAGTCCTCAAACCAGGGATGTTTGCAGAACTAGAAGTCTTGACAGAGCAAACCTCAACACCTAGTTTGGCTATTCCCACTTCAGCTGTAGTTGATGTGAATGGTAAAAAACAAGTTTACGTGCAGAATGGAAATGCTTACCAACCTGTGGAAGTGACTTTGAGTCAAACATCCGGTGATATGGTTGAGGTCAAAAGTGGTTTATTCGAGGGAGACTTAATAGTTACCCAGCGCGCACCTCAGCTTTATGCTCAATCATTGCGGGGTGATAGTAAGACAAAACCAGACGAACATACACAAGCTCCTTCACAGACAACTGAAGTTAAAACATCTAGCTTACCAGCACCGCTGTGGTTGCTAGGAGCAGGTGGAGGAGCTGCGTTAGCCACCTCTTTTATCGCTGGTGCTTTTTGGTCAAATCGCCGGACTCGTTCTCGATTAGTACCAGCAGGTAATTCTGATGATGAAAGCTTCAGTTATAAAACTGAAATTTCTCTCGATAATCATCAGCAGTCAAAATTATCTACTTCTAACATAATTATTGATGAGCAAAATCATCATCGTCATTCATAAGGTAGTTAGCTATTTTTAATTAACTGAAATTTTTGAAAATTTATTTAGTATCTCATCTGTATGAGTGAAAAAGTAGTTCGTCAACAATACGACCAAATAGCAAATTTCTATGACCAACGGTGGAAAAGTTATATTCACAAAACACTTTCTTTTCTCAAAAATTGGGCAGATATTCCACCACAAGCAACACTACTTGATGTTGCTTGTGGAACAGGAGAGTTTGAGCGCTTGCTACTTTGTGAAAATCCAACACAACAAATCATAGGGGTTGATATTTCTGAAAAAATGTTACAAATAGCGCAAGCAAAATGTTCTGATTACCCCAATGTCTCGTTTTTTATTGCTTCTGCATCTGCGTTACCTTTTGCTAGTAGTAGTTTCGATATAATCGTGTCTGCAAATTCATTTCATTATTTTGAAAACCCAAATTTTGCATTAGCAGAAATGAAGCGTCTTCTCAAGCTCAATGGTCAATTAGTGATTTTAGATTGGTGCAGAGACTATTTTTTCTGTAAATTATGTGATTTATTTTTGAGAGTTTTTGATTCAGCACACAAGCAGTGTTACTCTCAAGCTGAATTTCATCAAATGCTTACTTGTGCAGGCTTTAATATTTGTCGCGCTACAAAAATTCGCTTTGGCCTGGTCTGGGGATTAATGGTAGCGACAGTCACACCTGAAATTTAAATAGGTTTGTTAATGCTGAGTGCCATCATTAAATGGGCGATCGCTCGCCGTTGGTTAGTCATTCTGGGTACAATTATCGTCACAGTTTGGATATTTCGGACAATCATCCAAATGCCGTTGGATGTCTTCCCCAGTTTCGCACCTCCACAAGTGGAAATTCAAACGGAAGCACCAGGACTTGCACCGGAGGAAGTAGAATCTCTAGTCACTTTACCAATCGAAAGTGCAATTAACGGTACTCCGGGAGTCACAGCAGTACGTTCTTCTAGTGCGTCGGGAATCTCCGTTGTTAAAATTATTTTTAACTGGGGAAGTGATATTTACCAAGCTCGCCAATTGGTAACAGAGCGATTGCAACAAGCGCAAAGTAAACTTCCATCAGGAGTTGAAACACCGCAGATTTCCCCTACTAGTTCTCCCATTGGAACTGTACTGCAATACGCTTTTACATCAGAAAGCACTCCTTTAATGGAAGTGCGGCGCATAGTTGATTGGCAAGTAACAAACCGCCTTTTGGCTGTCAGTGGTGTTTCTCAGGTAGTAGCATACGGTGGTGATAGTCGCCAATATCAAGTATTAATTGATCCAGCAAAACTCAGAGCTTTTAACATTACTTTAGAAGACGTAGAGCAAGCCGCCTCTGCTGCTAATGTTAATGCTCCAGGTGGTTATTTAATTACTCCCGACCGTGAAAAATTAATTCGAGGTATCGGGCGAATTGAATCAACAGAAGAACTACAGCAATCTGTAATTACTGCTCGCAATGGTACACCTGTAAAAATATCAGATATTGCCGATGTGCAAATTGGGGCAGCTATCAAACGAGGTGATGGTAGTTTTAACGGTCAAAAAGCAGTGATTGTCATGATCAATAAACAACCACAAGCTGATACCCCCACTGTCACCCGTGCGATTGAGGCGGCGATGTCAGAAATTAAAGCAGGCTTACCCAAAGACATCAAAGTTACTCCTACCTTTCGCCAGGAAAATTATATAGATTCTTCGATTGAAAATGTTAGAGAAGCTTTAATTGAAGGCAGCATTATTGTTGCGATTATCTTAATTCCATTTTTAATGAATTGGCGCAATTTAGCGATTTGTTTAACAGCTTTGCCTTTGTCTTTGTTAGTAGGAGTACTATTATTAAATTGGGTGGGACAAGGTTTAAATACCATGACTTTGGGAGGGTTAGCAGTAGCAATTGGTTCAGCTGTTGATGATGCGATCGTTGATGCTGAAAATGTCTACCGTAACCTACGAGAAAATAAATATTCTCCCAAACCACGTCCTGTTTTAGAAGTAGTATTTGACGGCTGTCAAGAAGTACGTGATTCGGTATTTGGAGCCACTATTATTACTATAGTTGTCTTCTCCCCAGTGTTTGCTTTGACTGGCGTAGAAGGTAGTATTTTTATTCCCATGGGATTGGGTTATATGGCGGCTGTGATTGCTTCTAGTATCACAGCATTAACAGTAACTCCGGCTTTGTGTGCAATATTATTACCTTACGGTCACTTACCAGAAACCGAACCTTGGGTAGCAAGATTTTTTAAGCGGCTTTATTATCCTTTATTAACATTTTCTCTGCGACGTTCGGGAATTATTTTAGCCCTAGCTATTGCGAGTTTAGTAGCAGCAACTTTGATTGTTCCTTCATTTGGAAGAGTGTTTTTACCAGAGTTTCAAGAACAAACTTTAGTGAATACTTTAACTCTTTATCCGGGGGTTTCTCTGGAAGCTACTAATGCAGCTGGTGAAGCACTTCAACAAGCTCTCAAGGGAGACTCTAGATTTCCTTACGTGCAGTTACGTTCTGGACGTGCGCCTGGTGATGGAGATGCAGCAGGAGTGAATTTGGCACATTTGGACATTGAATTAAGCGAAGCAGGAATGAAAGATAGGGAGGAGACGATTGAGAAGCTACGGGAAGAATTTGCGAAATTACCGGGGGTAGCACCGAATATTGGTGGTTTCATCTCTCACCGCATGGATGAGGTATTGTCTGGAGTGAGAAGTGCGATCGCAGTCAAAATTTTCGGTTCCGATTTAGAGCAACTTCGCACAATTGGTCAGCAAGTTGATAATGTCATGAAAACTGTGAATGGGATTGTGGACTTGCAACTTGAACCCCAAATACCGATTGAACAAATACAAATTAAGTTCAACCGGCTTGCTGCCTCACGATATGGTTTAACAGTAGGAAAACTTTCTGAAATTATCGAAACCGCCCTTAATGGTAGAGTCGTATCTCAAGTTTTGGAGAAACAACAAACTTTTGATTTACTTGTATGGTTAAAGCCAGATGCACGTCAAAACTTGGATACAATTCGCAATCTGTTAGTTGATACTCCTGACGGTCAAAAGATTCCCCTAGCACAAGTTGCTACAATTGAAAATGGTACTGGTCCCAACACTATCAATAGAGAAAATGTCTCTCGTTTAATAGTTGTTTCTGCTAATGCCAACGGTAGAGATTTGCGCTCTATTGTGAATGAAATTCGAGATAAAGTAAAGCAACAAGTACAGATACCTCCGGGTTACTACATTCAGTATGCAGGGCAATTTGAGGCAGAAGAAAGAGGCACTCAAAATATTTTAATTTTTAGTGCTATAGCTTTTGTTGCTATTACAGTCATCATGTATCTTTCAGTTAAATCTATTCCTTCTACTGCCATGATTATGATTAATTTGCCTTTAGCATTAGTAGGAGGAGTATTTTCAGTGGCTTTGAGTGGCGGTATTATTTCTATCGCCTCTTTGGTTGGTTTTGTTACTTTGTTTGGAGTTGCTACTCGTAATGGTTTACTACTGGTAGATAATTACAACACCAAATTTGCAGAAGGAATGCCACTCAAGGAACTATTAATTAAAGGTTCAATGGAACGGCTAAACGCTATTTTAATGACAGCTTTTACCTCAGCTTTAGGATTAGCACCTTTAGTAATTGAAAGTGGACCAGGAAAAGAAATTCTTCAACCACTTTCGATAGTAGTATTAGGTGGATTGTTTACTTCTACAGCATTAACGCTAGTGGTTTTACCTGCTTTATATGCTAAATTTGGCAAGTTGTTAATGCCGACCAACTAATCAAGAATCATTCAATGCAATATCTGAATCTCAATTTTGTACTTTTAGCAAGTGTTGGACTAGTTTTTTTAGGCGCTTGTAATAACAGTAGTCCAACCACTACTACAGATAATAATACTTCAGTAACCTCTAACTCCGGTTCTGTATCACCAACTACTTCTGCTTCATCTGCTGCTAAAACAAATAACGAACATGGTGCATCTAAAGGCGGTCAAGTTGTAGAGACAGGAACTTATCATTTAGAATTTGTTCCTGAGAAAGAAGCAAGTGCAACTCACATGGATTTATACCTGCTAAAAGGTGACAACCATGAAACAGTACCTGATGCAAAAGTAACGGCTCAAGTTCAGCTACCTGATGGAAAACAAAAATCAATTCCTATGACTTATGACGCTAATGGAAAACATTACACAGCAAAGTTAACTGAAAAAGAAACTGGTCAATATCAAATAAAAGTTCTTGCGGATGTTAAAGGCGAAAAAGTAAACGGTAGATTTACTTTTAATCAATAGATTTCTTATAAATTTATTAGCTTAGTGATTCCCATAGCTTTTGGAGAAGGGTACGCCTACGAAGACGCTAGGTGATGATTAGACCCTGAAAGGGGCTTCCCGAAGGGTAGCATCCGTCTTATCGCGATCGCATTGTAAATAAATTTTGATATAAAACAACATTTCATCTTGATTTCATTCTGAAATGAAATACTAGAAATGTGGGCTTTTGTCAAACTAATAACTCAAATTGGTCAGATTTGATAAGTAAAGTTTTGTTGCTGTAACTTGACTCTCCAGTTGAGTAGAGATTTGACAATTGAAGTTAAGGGGGAAATAATCACGAGAAAAGACAAATAAAACTGTTATATACTCAAAACTTCCTCACAAATTCCCGCTAAATTTAATTAGAGAAACCAAGTATTTAGCCTTCATTCTCTCATAGAGGTGAAGTTATGAAGAACAAAAATTTGATTTATGGTCTTATAGGGTTATTGAGCAGTAGTGCTTTGGGAGGACTATTAATCATCAATAACACGCAAGCTCAGTCCCCAAATCCACAACATAATATTCATCACCGATTTGCTCAAGTTACTCCTTCCCAACCTTCCCAGCCTTTGCAACGACGAATGATGACTCAAGTGGATCGACATTTCATCGAAATGATGATTCCTCACCATGAAGATGCGATAGAAATGGCTAAGTTGGCTTTAAACCGGGCTAAACATCCCGAAATTAAAAAACTAGCTCAAGCTATTATCAAAGACCAAAACCGCGAAATTGAACAGATGCGTTCTTGGTACAAAAAGTGGTATGGCACAGAAGTACCTGCTACTCCAATGGCTGGTATGGGGATGATGAGAATGCACCAAGGTAGGGGTGAGGGTATGAACCGAGGAATGATGAGAATGTCCATGCATCGAGATATGCAGGTGCATTTGGATATTCTCAAGAATACCTCTGACTTTGATCGAGAATTTATTCGTGAGATGATTCCGCATCACCAAATGGCGGTAATGATGTCGTATATGGTTGTTAACAGTGGTACACACCCCGAACTTCGCAACTTAGCTCAATCCATCATTCAGACTCAAACGGCTGAAATCACACAGATGCAGCAATGGTATCAGGCTTGGTATAAGCCTGCTCCTAGACAAAGTCAACAGTAAACGAACAACCTAGTCTATGCCTTTAGCATAGACTAGGTTGTTCGTTTAGATACGTTAGTGTAAGTACTTCACGCAACTGAATAGCCTGTCTCATTACTCATCAAAAGCAAGATCCTGAGATTTTAGGATTTCATCCAAATTTCATCATCGAATGGCAGACTAATAGTAAATCACCATTTTCACCCAATACGGTTCAGTTAAGGCTAAAAACTAAAACTAGCGTAGGTTGGGTTTCGTTCTTCAACCCAACATTATCAAGGCTTTGTTGGGTTTCGCTTGCGCTCAACCCAACCTACATTTCTTCTTAACTGAACCGTATTGCATTTTCACCAACAAAATATTTCTGTTTTACAATCAAATCTGTAAACACATGAACCGAATTTTTACTGCACTAGCTATCACTTCAAGTCTTGTTCTCACTCAAGCTTGCGCCTCACAAGTAAAATCTTCCCAAACAAGCGAAATATCAATTCTGAATACAAATACTATTGCAAATGCGAATCCCCACACAGATCACAATATGGAGAATGACCACAATCAGCATTCTGGTCATTCCAGCTTAGAACCTGTAAATGCAATTGCGGAGCTTAAAACACCCAGCAAAATTATTCCTAAAAACCCTGTCTATTTAGCAATTGATATCAAAGATAAAGCAGGTAAACCAATTGCTAATTTTGATAAATTTCAAGAACAATTAATGCATTTAATTGTCGTTAGTGATGACCTCCAATCTTTTCAACACATTCATCCTACATATAAAGGCAATGGACGTTTTGAAATTAAAACTGATTTTCCTTATCCTAGCGGTTACACTCTTTTCAGTGATTACAAAGTAGCGGGAAAATCAGAACAAGTTTCAGTGTTAAAAACACAAATTCCAGGGCAATCACCAACTACACCAAAAATTGATTTAGCTACTAATAAAACATTTGGCAACACTAAAGTTAATCTGAAATTATCTCAACCCACAATCAAAGCTGGACAAGAAGTTCATGTAATTTTCAATTTACAAGATACCGTAAGTAATCAACCACCCGCAGATTTAAAACCTTATTTAGGAGAAAGAGGACATTTAGTCATCCTCAAGCAGTCATCGCCATTAACACAAGCAGATTATATCCATGCTCATGCGATGAAAAATACTCCAAAAGGTGAAATTCATTTCATGACCAGTTTTCCGAAGCCAGGAAAATATAAAATGTGGGGACAGTTCAATAGAAATGACAAAATAGTTACTGCTGATTTCTGGATAGATGTGCAATGAGAGTCTTACTAGTTGAAGATGAACCCGATTTAGGTACTGCAATTAAGCGAACTCTTACCCAGCAGAAATATTTAATTGATTGGGTAGTTGATGGTAATGATGCATGGGCATATTTAGAAAATAGCTGGACACAATATACACTAGCTATTTTTGATTGGATGCTGCCAGGAATATCAGGATTAGAATTGTGTAAGCAACTACGTTACCATAAAAATCCTCTGCCTGTGTTGATGCTCACAGCAAAAGACAGTATGGAAGATAAAGTTGCTGGTTTAGATGCAGGTGCAGATGACTATTTAGTGAAGCCATTTGGAATGGCAGAATTATTAGCGCGATTGCGTGCTTTGCAGAGGCGATCACCTCAATTTCAGCCACAGGAATTAACGGTGGGTAATCTGACTTTAGATTACGGCAATAATATAGTTGTCAGTCAAAATGCTGGAGGAAATAAACAGGAAATTTCTCTGACTAATAAAGAATTCCAGCTACTAGAATATTTTATGAAACATCCAAACCAAATTATTACTACTGAACAACTTCGCAATCAGCTTTGGGAAGTGAATGCAGAACCTATTAGTAATGTAGTAGCGGCTCAAATACGTTTGTTACGTCGCAAACTAGTTAACAATGGCTGCGGGAACATGATTGAAACTTTGCATGGTATGGGATATCGTCTCAATCTGACGGATGAATCAGAATAAACTGTTTCAATTAACACGCTTGCATTTAGCTCTGTGGTACGCCCTTGTGATGGCGTTAATTTTAAGTGTATGCGGCTTTGGTATTTACAGAGCGATCGCTCATGCTCATTGGGTAACATTAGACCGAGAAATAGAATCAGTTGCGGGAACATTACACGATAGTATTGAACTAAAATTACAGCAACCTGGTCGATTAGAACCAGTAATACAAGAGCTTCTACCAAATATCTGTGTGGTAGGAAATAGATGTACTCCAGAGCCATCAAATTTACGACGCCATACTCTGAGCGCGATTAATCAAGGTCACTATTATGTACGTTTTTTTGACAATTCTGGACGTTTGTTTGCTATAGCTGGTTCTCATCCCGAAGCATTATCATCTGAGTTTAACAAAGAATTATGGCAGACCTTAAAAGACAGTCAAGGTAAGCTTTATCACCAGATTTCTTTGACATTGCATACTCAAAACAATGATGATTGGGGGTATATCCAAGTAGGGCGAAGTCTGGAAGATTTCAATAGTTATTTAGATGTAGTAAAACTCACCATAGCATTAGGCTCACCAATTGTTATCGGTCTAGTTGGTCTTGCTAGTTGGTGGCTAGCAGGATTAGCAATGCAACCAATTTATAAATCTTACAGACAAATTCAGCAATTTACAGCAGATGCTGCACACGAGTTGCGGACACCTTTAGCCGCAACCCAAGCAACAGTGGAATCAGCACTTTTTATACCACAATTAGATGAAACAGAAGCACGGGAAATTCTGCAAAGCATACAACGTCAGAATCAACGACTGACTACTCTGGTAACAGATTTATTACTGCTAACCAGATTAGATCGTCAAACAGTGCCATTGCGACGCGATATTTGCTGTTTAAATGATATTATTGACGACTTAATAGAAGAATTTGCCGCATTAGCGATCGCAGCAGGGATAAAACTCAAATCAACAATACGAGTTTCACACCCTGTGAATATTGTCGGTGATGGAGACCAGCTTTATCGGCTATTTTCTAATTTAATTATTAATGCCATTCAATACACACCATCAGCAGGAAAAGTAACTGTTTACTTAGACCGCAGTGATCATCATGCTGTAATTCAGATTGAAGATACAGGAATTGGGATTCCTCAACCAGAATTGTCACGAATTTTTGATCGCTTTTATCGTGTAAATTGCGATCGCTCTCGTACTACTGGTGGTTCTGGATTGGGATTAGCAATTTCCCAAGCAATTGTCCAAGCACACCACGGTAGCTTTAATGTGCAAAGTGAATTAGGTAAAGGTAGTACTTTTACGATTAAGTTACCTTTCAATATCCGCCCACTGAATAGCGTTCGCTCTATTTATATATTTAAAAAATTTTCCACTTGATAGCAAATTTGATGAATCAAGATAGGGTTACAGAATGCGATCGCACTTCCTAATAACATTTTGGATTTTGGATTAGACTTCTTGCATGAATTTTTCTTTACCCTCACCCTAACCCTCTCCCAATATTGGGAGAGAGTAGCTCCCCTTCTCCCAATATTGGGAGAAGGGGTTGGGGGATGAGGGTAACTTTATTCGTGCAAGAAGTCTATTGAGTCCACGGATAAATCCACTTTTTTGTACCCTACTCGGAATCATCAGTCAAATAAAGTTAATTATTTCTAAAAATAAACAATTAAAGTTTACATAAAAACCCATTTTAGTATCAATACAACCAATTTATAAGCTTTTTTTAATCACTTTTTGATGTTGAGAAAATCCATAACCAGACTAGAATTTAGTCATGCACTAATGTCGAATTTCAGGTGTGTCAAGCTAGCTCTTGACGAGGGTAATCTCTGCTTTTTATTTACAATTTGTATTTGATCCCCTACTTGAGAAGCTTCTATTTTCACAACTCCTACATAGATTGCTATAGCTCCTAGTTGTCAGTGCCTAATTTTTAGCATAGATAAAAACAACTTTATCAAAAAAAATGCTGTCATATATGTCTTATATGTTATTTTTTGTACCTGCAAAATTCACAAAAACTAACATATAAGTTAATAAGTGTTACTTTATACTATTTATATTTCTTATGACCGTTATACTATTTTCAGGTTCTACCTGGGAATTACTTAGAAGTGGCTCTGCCACTTCTTTTTCTGTAACTTATTTTGTCAATATATTTTTCAATAATCCAACAGTCCCATCATTAATCTACTTCAAGCCACCGAGATAAATAACCACAATAAATGTAAACATAATTGTCGATAGATACATAAATTATGTAAATTAGTAATAAAGCTGTATAAAAATTAGAAAGAATATGCTGTTAATTGGTCAGGTAACAGCTTTAAGCGGAGTTCCAATTAGAACCATTCGCTATTATGAAAGCTTTGGTCTTATCGAGTCATCAGGACGCACAGAGGGAGGTTTCCGACAGTTTTCCTTTGATGTCCTCAAACGTTTATCATTTATTAAACGCGCTCAAAGTCTTGGTTTGAGTTTGCAAGAAATTAGCGAAATCCTCCAAGTTTACGACGGTGGTAAACCCGCCTGTGATGAAATTCAACACAAATTACAAGATAAAATCTCGGATATTGACTATCAAATTGAGCAATTGTTGACTTTACGAGGCGAACTCCAAGAATTAGTTTCAGAATGGCACAGTGTATCAACAAAGCCGGAAGATAGAATTTGTCCTATCATTCAGCAAGATTGATAGGCTTTTTGCGGGAGTTCAAAAATACCTGTGATTCAAATCGCACGTCAGGTTAAGTCGCACATCGCGTTATATCTCCTCTTTGTGTCTTTGTGTCTTGGTGGTGAAAAAATAATTTTTGAAACACTAAGACACGGAGACACCAAGAAATATTCATAATTCCTCTCGTTGAATTAGCGCTTGAAATCGCTCATCTTCGCGAATACTATCAAAATTAGAGTTGGTTCTTGCTTTTTCTCGATATTCGGGATTAAGACTAATTGCTTTTTGCAGGTTTTCAATTGCTTGTTCAATATTTCCTTGTAGAGCATAGCAGCAAGCTTTGTTGTACCAAGCTTGGTGTAAGTCTCTTTTAATTTCCACAGCTTTGTCGTAGGATGCGATCGCTTCTTCGTAGCGTCCCAAATTACCCAGCGCAATCCCCCGGTTGTTCCAAGCTTCGTGTAAATCAGGTTTAATTTCCACGGCTTTGTCGTAGGATGCGATCGCTTCTTCATATCGTTCCAACTCAGCCAGCGCAATCCCCCGACCGTACCAAGCTTGGTATAAGTCAGGTTTAATTTCCACAGCTTTGTCGTAGGATACAACTGCTTCTTCATATCGTTCCAACTCAGCCAGCGCAATCCCCCGACCGTACCAAGCTTCGTCTTTGTCAGGTTTAATTTCCACAGCTTTGTCGTAGGATACAACTGCTTCTTCGTAGCGTTCCAACTCAGCCAGCGCAATCCCCCGGTTGTACCAAGCTTGGTATAAGTCAGGTTTAATTTCCACAGCTTTGTCGTAGGATACAACTGCTTCTTCGTAGCGTCCCAAATCATCCAGCGCATTCCCCTGGTTGTTCCAAGCTTCGTGGTAGTCTCTTTTAATTTCCACAGCTTTGTCGTAGGATGCAACTGCTTCTTCGTAGCGTCCCAAATTACCCAGCGCATTCCCCCGATTGTTCCAAGCTTGGTGTAAGTCAGGTTTAATTTCCACAGCTTTGTCGTAGGATGCAACTGCTTCTTCGTAGCGTCCCAACTGATGCAGCGCAACTCCCCGGTTGTTCCAAGCTTCGTGGTAGTCTCTTTTAATTTCCACAGCTTGGTCGTAGGATGCGATCTCCTCTTGGTTGCGTCCCAAATTACCCAGCGCAATCCCCCGGTTGTACCAAGCTTGGTGGTCGTCTCTTTTAATTTCCACAGCTTGGTCGTAGGATGCGATCTCCTCTTGGTTGCGTCCCAAATTACCCAGCGCATTCCCCCGGTTGTTCCAAGCTTGGTGGTCGTCAGGTTTAATTTCAACGGCTTTGTCGTAGGATGCGATCGCCTCTTGGTAGCGTCCCAAATTACCCAGCGCAATCCCCCGGTTGTACCAAGCTTGGTGGAAGTCTCTTTTAATTTCCACAGCTTTGTCGTAGGATGCGATCGCAGCTTCGTATTCTTTTGCTGAATACAGCAAATTTCCTAGTTCAAATAGTAGCTTTACCCTACTATCTTCTGTCTGGTGTTTTTCTACCAACAAATCTTGAATTTCTAAAACTTTTTCAATCTTTTGTTCTTGAGTAAGTTTCAAATATTCCTCATAATCTCCCTCCAAAATCAGACGAGTTGATTCCTGTTCAATCACTTCTGGTGTTGTAGGTAACTCAAATACTCCAGAACGCCAATCAAAAAAATCTGGGGCGCGATGAATTAAATAGTTTATCGAAAATGAGCGTAAGAGAAAAACAAAGCAAATCGAAAAATCATCTCTAAACCGTTCTCGCTGTTGATTTAAATGATTTAAAATATGCGGCACACTTGTTAAATCGCTAAATCTCCCTTCTGTAATTTCGCCAAAAGTTCTTTTCTCATATTTATATAAAGAATATTCCAGACCTTTAATCAATAAAATATCAATTTGCTTGTCTTTAACCAACTCAGCCACTCGCTCATATAAATTATCAATCGCTTCAACTAAGCGCAAAACTTCTACATGCTTCTGCGGAATATCCTGGGGAAGTTTGGCAATTAAACGATCTGCTTCCACAGGAGTACATTGCACAAAATACAAACCAAATCCTGATTTTCGCTTCAATGCACGAACCAAGTCTTGATAAACTGCTTCTGGTTCTGGGGGTAAATCTTCATCCCAATTATCTACATTTGGGTTCATGGAAGTTTTGCTACGGCTTCTTTAAATTCTGCAATTCCTTGAATGAATGGATGAATATCATACCAGCGTTGTACCTCTCCATCATCATCCAAATATCTGTATTCTAAAAGACAGCGATTGTACATTAAGCTGCGATACTGATCATCATTAAGAATGCGTTTAGAACGGGATACTTCTGCTAATAGATTCCATTGATTATTTTCCACTGTGCGGCGATAGGTATCTCTAGCTTGAGTAATTGCTCGTCGCACAGCATTTTCTGTAATTGGTAACTCTTCAATACGTCCGATCGCATCTTGAGTTAACAATAGCAAATTCCTGACATGTCCTCCACTCATCAAACAAAGCTTTTCTAAAGTATTGGGACTATCAAAAATGTCTGTTTCTAGTGATAGTTCCGGTGCAATTTGTCGGACTCGCTTGCTAATTACTTCTTTAACTTTCTTAAGTCCAGGTTGGTAAATTTCCCCATCAGGAGTTTTCACCATAATCATCGGTAAAATTAGGCATTCACCATAGAGTTCCCGGATATCTGTGGCTCGTTTAGAATACAACAGAGAAATGGGTGCAGTGTAAATCAAATGGCAATCTAAAGCTTTTAGTTGTTCGCTGCGGTGAAAAAAAACTTCCTCATAGTTGGTGCTATCTCCCTCTTTAACTAACACCATCCGGTCTAAATTATCCACAATTAACGCTAATTTGGTGTAGCCAGCAGGGAGTTTATTTTTCGCATCCGCCAGAAATTCATTCAACACCTTAATTAAAGTGAGACTTTCGGGATCTATTTTTTGGCGAATTTCTCGACGTAACTTGGGAACATTTCTTAAATTTGCTGTTAGCTTGGCAAACTGAGCAAGTTGTGCTTCTACTTCCATACTCTCAAACTCGATCTCAGTCTGTGCCAAGTCTTTTAAATCTTGCCAGCGTTTTTTTAACCAGTTCAGTATTGGATCAGGATTGGCAAGTGTGTGCAAATCTTTGAGCAATCGCCGAGTACAGGCGAGGAGTATATCTGTATACCGGGTGTCTTGTGATTGAATATCCTCTTCATCAGCCGCAAAATACACCACATAAAATTGCCGATTTTGTAAATAGTTCTTTAACCTAAGTAGTTCCGTAGATTTCCCCGAACCTCGATGACCAGAATACAATTGGCAAGTATTTTGATTTGCCAGTTGCATCCGATTTCCCAAATCTTGCAGAATATCGGTATCTCCCCTGACTTCCTGACAATCCACGTATTTTGGATCACCTGCGGGTAAAGGTTCAAAGGGGTTAAAAGCATTGTATAGGTTTGTTAATAACTCATTACTATCAAGCATAGGTAATAAATATAGCTATGTTTTTCATAATAACGAGATTATAGAGGGTTAAATGCTGGTGAAGAAAGTTCGTAGTAAGGACTTTAGTCCTTATTTTTTAAGCACTAAAGTGCTTACTACAAACTCTTAATTAAAATTTGACAACTACTAGTGGCATGGTAAGACTAAAATGATACAATAAATCTCTTCTTCCTTCTCTGCGTTCTCTGCGCCTCTGCGGTTTATTAATGCACTATTTTAAGGCTGTCGCGCCACTACTTTTACTTTGTGTCTTTGTGTCTTGGTGTTTCAAAAACTATTTTTTCACCACATAGACACGAAGAAAGTTTTCGCCATTGCTTCACCAGTGTTTGCAATTCCTCCGACAACCAACTATCAAATTGTGGATAAATTGGCAACCTTGGCACTAATTCCCATCCCGCAGGTTGTAAAATTTCTTTTAACTCCTGCTCTTGAATATGAGGATAATCAGGATTTACTTCATCTTTGGGGCCAATTCCGCCTAAATCTCTGGCGCCAGCTGCTATACATGCGAGTAACCATTGCTGATCTTTAACTAAATTTGGTGGAATTTGAATAGTAATATCTGACGGTAAAATTTGACGTGCTTTGCAAATTACTTCTGGTAGCTGATTCGGATCAAATGGTGGCGCATTAAAGCTTTGCTGATTACCAGGACTATGGGGTTGCAAAATCACTTCTTGAATGTGATGATAACGCTGATGCAAGTTGGCGATCGCTTCCAAAGTTTCCCACCAATCATTTTCTATTTCCCCAATTCCCAACAATAAACCGGTTGTAAATGGTATTTTTAGTTCTCCAGCCCATTCTAATTGTTGCAGTCTTAAATCTGGTAATTTACTCGGCGCATGTTTATGTACAGTTTTTAATAACTCTGGGGTTAACTGTTCTAACATCAACCCCATAGAAACATTTACCTGCTTGAGTTTTTGCATTTCCGCAAAACTCAGTGGACCAGCATTTGTATGCGGTAAAAAACCCATTTTTAATGCTAATTCACACAAATCATAAATGCGTTGAAACCATTCTAAACGCTGTGATGATTGGGGATGAACTTCGCCACTGAGGATGAGAATTTCACAAACATTTTTGTTTTTAAGTTGTTTTAAAAATTTTTCTGCTACTATTATTGTCAACCAAGGACTTTGACCCGGTTCTGTACGAAAATTGCAATAAGTACAGCGATTAAAACATTCATAAGTAGGAACAATTGTGTAAGCGGGACTATAAGTAATTATGTTCATAATTGGTTTTTAAATCATTCGCGAACAATCAGTAGAACGACTTCTTTAGCTACTACAAATCAGGATGTCATGCTTGCATACATGAATATACTTATAAATAAAAACTATATCTCAATAAATACTACAATACATACTTATTAGTATGGCAATAAAACAGACTCCATAGCTTGCAGAATAATTCACCGATGTGTCTCCCGTAACTTGGTAAAAAAAAGCAGCTGTAAATAGTCAATATCACTTCTATCAAATCTAGTAGGAGCATGGTAATGTTTTAAATCCGTTGTTTCCTATTTTGCCCTGACTAATGCATTTGCACTATTTACAACCCCAACATTTAGAGGAATTAGTCAACAGTGGCGGTATTGATTTACACTTAGCAACCTTGAATTTCCAGTCTTTGCAAGACGAAACCGCCTATAACTATCTGTTAATTTCCGAACACATACCACGCACAAACATTGGTATGGTGAAGAATAGCTGGTTACAACGCTATGCTCATGTAGCTGCTGGTGGCTGGTGGTGTGCTGGACTTGATCCTCTCAATAACTGGGAACCAATGGAATGGGGATGCTTGAAGCCAAATCAACCCCGACTCAATGAAAAAGGTAAATCTATTAAATACGAACATCCTCCTTGTACACCGACGCGGGTGTTTTGTTTGCGAGTCAGTTTGCGGGTGTGGCAACAAGTCGCCCAACGTTACAATCAAACCATGCCGGAGAATATTAGTATTACCGAAAATGGCGAAGCTGTAGGTTTTTGGCCGTGGGTAATGGCAAGAAATATACCTATAATTATTTGTGAAGGTGTGAAAAAAGCCGCCGCACTGTTAACGCAAGGATATGCAGCTATTGGTGTTCCTGGAATTACTAGCGGTTATCGTGTCACTAAAGATGAATTTGGCAAAGTTATTAGTCGTCAGTTGATCCCAGACTTAAATGCGATCGCGATCGCTAAACGCACATTTTATATTTGCTTTGATTTTGAAACCCAAGCTAACAAAATCGCAGCCGTAAATAACGCCATCTCTCAACTTGGTTTTTTATTTCAAACCCAAAATTGTCCTGTACAAGTGATTGAACTACCAGGAAATGAAAAAGGAGTTGATGAGTTTATCGTAGCCAAAGGTGCAAACGCCTTTGAAAAAATATATCGCCAAAGCGTTGATTTAGAAAATTATCTTGCTCAAACAAAACCCCATACAGAATTAACTATACCTCCTGCACTCACTCTGAATAATCGTTATTTAGGAGAAATACCTTTTCCTACTTCTGGATTAGTTGGAATAAAATCTGCTAAAGGCACAGGTAAAACTACAGCACTTCAGACAGTTGTGCAACAAGCAAAAAATAGAAATCAACCTGTTTTATTAATTACTCATAGAATTCAACTTGGTCGATTCTTATGTGAAAAAATCGGTATCAATTGGGGAATTAACAATGAAACCTTAACTCGTAGTGACAGCTTTGATACTCGCTATCAATCTCGCCAATCACTGGGATTATGTATAGATTCTCTGTGGAAGCTTAATCCTGAAGATTGGCAAGGAGCAATATTAATATTAGATGAAGTAGAACAATCATTATGGCATCTCCTCAATAGTAATACTTGTAAAGAAAAGCGAGTTAAAGTCCTAAAATCATTCCAACAATTAATTTCTGCTATCCTTACAACAGGTGGATTAGTTATTGCTCAAGATGCAGATTTATCTGATATTTCTTTAGAATATTTACAAGCATTATCAGGAATTAAATTAACGCCGTGGGTGGTCGTTAATCAATGGAAACCTCAACGCGGATGGGATGTTACTTATTATGATTCTCCTAATCCAACTCCACTCATTCACCAACTAGAATTAGATTTGATGGCAGGTCGAAAATGTTATGTAACTACTGATAGTCGTTCTGGACGTTACAGTTGTGAAACAATCGCGAGTTATTTACAAGAACGACTGCAAAGACTGCAAAAACAATTTTCCAAAACTTTAGTCGTCAGTAGTTTGACAACAAATACACCTGGTCATGCAGCAGTTGATTTTATCACATCTATTAATCAAAAAGTGCCAGAATACGATTCTGTGTTTGTCACACCCAGTTTAGGAACAGGAATTAGTATTGACGTTCAACATTTCGACTGTGTTTATGGCATTTTTCAAGGTGTAATTCCTGATTCCGAAGTCCGACAAGCATTAGCAAGAGTACGAGATGATATTCCCCGAATAATTTGGTGTGCTAAACGAGGTATTGGTTTGATTGGAAGTGGTAGCACAAATTACCGTTTGCTTTCTTCTTGGTATCAGGAAAACCAAAAAGAAAACTTGGCTTTACTCAGTCCCTTACATAAAATTGATGTAGACTTACCATTAGTTTATGACCCGATTCATTTACGAACTTGGTCGAAACTAGCAGCAAGAGTCAATGCTTCAATTAAACTCTATCGTCAATCAACTAAAGATGGTTTAATTGCTGATGGTCATCAAATTCAGACACGGAGTAACGCTGTTCAAAATAATATAGTCCGAGATTTACGCCTTGCTTTTTTAGCCGCTGACCCTAATGATTTAGCAACGCGCAGAAGATTAATTGTAGAAATTGTCAAAATCCAAAAAGATTGGTCACAAAGACGCCAAAAAGCCAAGGAAATTAAACGTAAAATTAAACAAATTAAGCAACACAACCAATTAGTAGCAGCAACAGCTGTAGCTAATGCTAAAGATATTGATTATGTGGAGTATGACCAACTCATAGCTAAACATTCACTTAGTGATGAAGAACGGAATCAAATTAATAAATATATTCTCAAGCAAAGATACAGTATATCAGTTACACCTCAACTAAAATTATTAGATGAGCAAGGTTATTATGGTCAATTATTAATTCACTATTATCTCACTCATGAAAGTGAGTATTTTTGGGTACGAGATCAGCAAGAATGGCAACAACAATTAATTTGGGGTGAAGGTCAAGTTTTCCTTCCAGATTTAAAAACATACACCCTCAAGGTTGAAGCGATGAGAGCTTTAGGAATGCTACAGTTTTTAGAACCGGAACGAGTATTTACTGAACATGATCCTGATTTAATTCTGTTGCAAAATACTGCTATCCAGTGTAGTAAACATATTAAAAGAACACTTGGTATAGATTTAGTAAAGGGTAAACAGCGCGTTTCTGCTATCAAAATACTGAGTAGATTACTAAATTTGTTAGGTTTGAAGTTACAGCGAGTTGATCAAATATACCAAGTTGATTTTAAGACTCTCAATGATGGTAGAGACAAAATATTTGCTGTTTGGCATCAACGAGATCAGTTGATGTTAGCTAATATGACCGATGCTGCTGATGGCAAAGCTATCTTATGGCACATATCAACTCAGACTAAAGGAGCAACACCCCTCTATGCAGGCTATAAATAAAATTATGTAGTAAGAACGATATGAAACAGTCTGCAATACTGTACATTCTTAACTATAATCGCTCTGATACTGTTTCAGTCTAATACATTTGGAAGGGGAGCCACTGCGCCCTTGCGGGTTAAGAGCGTTGTAGCACGTGGCGTGGACAAAGGAGTGTGGGGAGTGTGGGAAGACAAGGAAGGGAGAATTATTTAACAAGTCTCTTCCCAATGCCCGATACCCAATGACAAATGACAAATGACGATAATCATCTACATTTTATTAAAAATTTAAATTACTTTGTCAAATCTGCACATAGAATGAGGTGACTTTGTGATCTATCTGAAAGGAATATTAATAAATCGAATTTAAATATGGTCAACGAAAGTGGGAATAATAAAATCAATCAGACATTTGTAAGTTTTTTACTAAATTTACGAAATTTATGCAGTTTAGACTGTATTAGCACAACAAAAGGCAAAATTTTAGTCAAACGATAAGCCGATGAGCGTAACTAGTTACCGACGAATAGTAATTGGGGATGTGCATGGTCACTATGAAGGTTTAATGAGATTGTTAGATGCGATCGCCCCCGCATCAAATGATCAAGTCTACTTTTTAGGAGACCTAATTGATCGTGGCCCACAAAGCGCCCAAGTAGTTGATTTTGTTAAAGATAGTCGCTATCAATGTTTGCTAGGGAATCACGAACAAATGCTATTGAATGTTCTCACGAAACGCATCCCCACCCCTACAGTACAAGCGTGGCTATACAGTGGTGGACAGGCTACGGTATCTAGTTATGAAGAAGCTACAATTCCCCATGATCATCTCGAATGGTTTGATAATTTGCCTACATATATTGATTTAGGGGATGCTTGGTTGGTTCATGCTGGTGTTGACCCTTTCATACCTTTAGAAGCACAAACCGCCGACCAACTTTGTTGGGTGCGAGATGAATTTCACAGTATTGAAAAGCCATACTTTGCCGATAAATTGATGATTATCGGTCATACAATTACTTTTACCTTACCAGGCGTATCTCCTGGTCAATTAGCTCAAGGGGAAGGATGGTTAGATATAGACACTGGTGCTTATCATCCTCGTAGTGGTTGGTTAACGGGATTGGATATTACAAATAATTTGGTTTATCAAGCAAATGTTCTCAAAAATTGCATCCGCATCTCACCTTTGGAAGAAATAGTGACAACCATCAAGCCAGAAAAATTTCATCTAAATCGCCGCAATAAGTGTTTGGCCTGATTTAAGCGTCCCATAGGAGGGGAAGTCAAAAGTTAAAATTATTGGGAATATACGCAAAGTTTGGATGAGGTGGAAAACCCCAATCCAATATCTCAAAATTTAAATAGAAAATTGCTTCAAGACCTAAGCAGGGCTTGGATATTAGTCTTATATGTAGAATTATCTAAACCATCATTGCCATTGCTTGGTTGAGTATTGATGGCCTTTTTAATAATATTAATGCGATCGCCTGTTGCTGGGTGAGTACTCAAAAATGTTGGTACAGAACCCTTTTTGACAAGCTTTTGCATAAACGAAACCATCGCCGTTTGATTGTAACCGCTACGTGTCAAAGTTCTTAATCCTCTTTTATCAGCATCAAATTCGTGGTTTCGACTACCTGGTAGGTTACGCGCTAACTGATAACCAATTTGTATGGCTCGATTGCGATCTAAACCAGCTGCTGTTAACAAACCTGCGTCAAGTGCCTTTTGGCGCATCTGCTTGACTAGGTGTCTACCGCCAATATGACCAATTTCATGGGCGATTACGCTTGCTAGTTCCGCTTCATTTTCAGCAGTTTCGATTAAACCTGTATTTAAATATACAAATCCGCCAAGAGTAGCAAAAGCATTAATCTTATCATCGTCAACTACTTGGAAAGTAAAAGGAAGATTGGGGCGATCGCTATTTGCTACCAATCGCTGACCAATTTGTTGCACATAACGGTTAATATTTGCGTCGCGGTACAATCGAACGTCACTGTCTAGCAGTTGTTGATTGATTTGTTTACCAATCTCAACTTCCTGGCGATCGGACATATTAGAAAGCTGAAGTGCTTGCACTCCTTGAAAAATCAGAGGTACCCAATCAAAAGCTTGAGATGGTAAAGCGCTACTCAAACAAATACTCAGCGCCACCAGCACCGAAATCAATGGATAAAACAAACGACGTCGAAAAACAGTGTAATAGATATATAAGCTTTCCCTATTATTCATAATTCGGTCTGAAAAAACTTTAGAAAGAACGTAAAAAGAACAGACGCAAGCAGGATATAACAAGTTGCATGAAACATTTCTCATGCAGATGTCACGAGCAGACTTGACTATAATGCAGTTTTAACCGATTGTTTTTGGCAGCAGCAACTAAAAACAGCGACTATGATAAACTGTCGCATGTCAAAACACAATAAGACAGGAGGGAAAAGAAACAACTCAAAATTCAAAAGCCTACTCTTGGATGAAACGAAGAATCAAAAGGAGTCACTGCGCCCTTGAGGCTTCTTCTCATCCTAGCTAGCACGTGGCGTTCCATTGTCAAATTTAGCATTCATAAAGTCAAAAATTGAATTTAGGAAAATATCAGTTATGGCTATTTTAGATTCCAAAGGTCGTTTATTTGGTAAATTTAATGTCCTTGATATCGGTGCTGGACTGGTAATTTTACTAGTTATATTTGGCATCTTTTTCTTCCCTGGTACTACTGGTTCTGTTGCTCAAGTAGGTTCTAAAACAGTACCTATTGAAGTAGATTTAGTTGTTCGGGGATTAAATGTACGTGATCCTGAACAGTTATACAATCAAGGTTTAAAAGAAGGTGGTAAAACAAACGTTATTATTCGTAATCAACCCCACGGGAAAATTGATATCAAGTCTATTCAAACATTACCTAGAACTGTACTTGTTCCCCAGCCGAATGGTACTGTGAAAGAATTACCAGATCCAAAATCAAACAGTTTTAGTACAGACATGTTATTGACTTTGGTAGGTAAAGCCCAAGTCACTGAAAATGGACCAGTTCTAGGTAACAGCAAAGTCAAAATTGGGATGCCATTTGAATTAGAAGGCTTTAATTACAACTTTAATGCTAGCGTGATAGATGTACGAATTAAAGATAAATCTTAGTTAGAGCCATTAAAGCTTTATGGGGAAAAATGATTGTTTAACCTATCCCCCTAGCCCCCTTTCCTACTAGGGAAGGGGTAATTTTTTGTTATATAAACCTCGTCCATCTTGAAAAGAGGAGTTTTTCAAAAAGGACATTATGTAGGTTGGGTGGAACGGAGTGTAACCCAACCTACAAAACTACAAAACTAGGGAAGGGGTAATTTTTTGTTATATATGATCTTTGTGGTTAATTAATAATTAATAATGAAAAAACTATTTACACTTTTTAACGAAGAACGTCATCAACTCCAAACTGAGATTGACAAGGTGACTAGTGTTGAGCAGGTGGTGAAGTTGGTGCAAAACCGAATTGATCATCTGGAAAAAATTTATGTAGGTGAGCTAAATATGGCTCAAGTACGTTCGGCTGCTTTTTTCTTGGATGCATTGCGCCAGTCACTAGCTACTCTCACAGCTGCTAACCAAATTCAAGTCACTCTCCCAGAGTCAAAGCAAGTTACTAACCAAATTACCCAGTTGTCTCCTAACAGGTTAATCCTAAAACTACTGAAGATACTTCTTTATATAGGTATATTAGCTTGGTTATTTTATCTCACAGAAACTAGCCCTGGGGCGTGGATGGCTATTTTGCTTGCTTGTGTGCTGATAGGTTTAGAAGTTGTCTTGCAACTCGATAAAGATAGACAGGAAAATAATGCAAATTCTGCTGAGTTAAGAGAATTACCTCAATCGGTACTCAAAATAGATAGCAAAATTCTTCTTGATAATCTAGGTGATGCTCTCAACACAATAGACTTAGCAGTTGCTAGAGTTGAACAAGGGAATCAATCTTTAGACGATCGCGCGATTGAAGAATTACCAGAACTATTAAATTTTCTGCAAAGACTAATAGGTGCATCATTTTTGGATAAACCCCAAATGATGCTGGAATTAACTAAACTTTTGCCCCAAATTTTAATGGAGCAAGGAATTCGTACTCAAATTTATCAACCACAAGACCCCCAGAGCGATCGCGAATATTTTGATTTCGAGCCAAGTATCGACCCTGACACCAAAGATTTTGTGACTATTACTCCTGCTTTGCTCAAGGGCGATCGCTTGCTCAGACGTGGTCGGGTCATTGAACCAGCTTTCAAGTAAGCCTTTTGAAGCCTTGAAGATGCAGCATTAGAAACAAACAGATAAAAATATGGAAATTTTAGAAACAATTGGTTTTGATTTGGGGCATGGTGAAACGGCTGTTGCTAAAGCCATTGTGGAGAGTATTGAACCTCCCCAAATGTTGGAAATTAATAATAAGAAAAACCAACTCACGGCTCTTGGTTGGCATCCCGAACTTGGTTATCTTGTGGGAGAACAAGCATTAATTCAAGCTGGTGTTACTCAACTAGAAATATCTTTTAAGCAAAAACCAAATCATGACTTAAATTACAGGAAAACAATAAGTACTTTTGTTGCCACTTACTACCATCTTTTGCAAGCCAGTAAACAAATTGAAGGCGGGAAAAATAGCTATTTTTATGTTGGTTGTCCTTCTGGATGGTCAATGAGCGATCGCGAAGAATATCAAAAGCTACTGCAAACGGCTGGTATTTCCCAATTGTATGTTGTACCAGAGTCACGGGCTGCTTTTATGCAAGCCAAGGAAGCCGGGAGACTGGAGTATGAAAAGCTGAAATCATCGGTACTAATTGTGGATATTGGTTCTTCTACTACTGATTTCACCTTAGTCAAAAGTTTACATGAAATACCAGTAGATTTTGGTAGTAATGCTTTAGGAGCGTCTTTAATTGATCGTGCTATTTTTGAACGAACTCTCGCTAAACACGAGCAAAAAGCGTTACTTGAAAGAGTGTTTCATGAATATCCACACCACCAAGCTCGTTGTGAACTTGCTTGTCGCAAAGCTAAAGAAAATTATTTTTCTAACGAACAACTATACAGCGATTCTCAATCTTTTGCTCGTGGCTTTGAGTCGATCAACGAACAGATTTATTTTATTCCCCAAGTCAACAAATTGATGATGGAGGAAATCTTGAACCAACCTTTGACTGAACTGGGGCAAAATAGTTGGATGCAATCATTTCGCGCCGCTGTTAATGAAGCAAAACAACAGCTGGCTCAACAAAATATTGTGCCGCAACTTTTACTGATGACTGGTGGCGCGTCTCGGATGCAGTTTACTCATCAAATTTGTCAAGAAATTTTTCCCGAACCCCAAACCCTACTACGTCCCGATCCGGAACCAGAACGATGTATTGCTTTGGGTTTGGCGCGAGTCGGAAGATGGGATTTACGTGCATCTGCTTTTAAACAAGAAGTCAATAAATTATTTGAATCACAAAAGCTGAAAAATTTGATTGAGAGACATATTCCGGATTTAGTCGAATTGTTAACTAAGCCACTAGCAGATAATTTAATAGAAAGTGCTGTGAGAATTAGTATTAAAGAATGGCAAAAAAACCAAATCCGAACTTTAGCTGATTTGGAAGTATCTATGAAAGATAGAGCAGAACAATGGTTAAAAAGCGATCGCGCCCAACAAATCATCAATCATCAATGCATTAGTTGGTTTAATAATAAAATTCAACCAGACTTAGGCACAGAAACCGATCCCATTTGTCGTCAGTTTCATATACCCAGAAGCAGTTTAAGGTTTGAGGAAGGAATTGATCCTGCTTTTGTCAACCCAGATTTACGCATCGGTGACGCAATTCTAGCTGAAACAGTGGCATTTATCATTAATGTGGTAATTGGTGGAGGTACTCTCGCTAGTATCATCACTCTCATCCTCACCGGACACTTAACCTGGCCGATTGCTTTAGTATATGGTGCTTCGGTGATGGCAGCAGGTATGGAGTTAAATCGTCAGGGTGTCAAAGAAGCAATCAAGACAAATGTCGATGTTCCCGGTTGGATGCGTCCTAGTTTTTTAAACGACAAGAAAATCAATGATATTTGCAAGCAAATTCAGCCGGAGTTAGAGAAGGTGTTGCAAGAGCAACTTATAGCAAATCAAGAAGCTTTTGAGCAATTAATTGGCAAAGTTGAGCAAGGTTTGCAAAAAGCTCTGGCGACTAAGGTTCAAGAGGCGGTTATTTTGATTCAATAATTAAGTGGCGCTTGGAGAATTATTGCAATGCGATCGCTGTTTTCTTTTTCTGAGAAATCCTCAAACAAAATACATTTCGTACGCTCACTACAATCTGTCTTCGATTTCTAAAACCTGATTTTTGTAGACATACAATTTTTTCTAAAGTACTCGACAAGTTTGGCAATGTCATACCCCGAACCAAAAAATCCGCATCCAATGCAGGGTTTCCCTCAAGTTTGTTTTATCAAAAATACTGTCTCCAACCCCAACATCATCATTGGGGACTATACATATTACGATGATCTCCAAGACTCAGAAAACTTTGAGCGCAATGTGCTTTACCACTATCCATTTATTGGCGACAAGCTGATCATTGGTAAGTTTTGTGCTTTAGCTACAGGCGTAAAATTCATTATGAATGGCGCAAACCATCAGATGTCTGGGTTTTCAACTTATCCATTTAACATTTTTGGTAGTGGTTGGGAACGTGTGACACCGAAACCTGATGAACTACCTTTCAAGGGTGACACTGTGATTGGTAATGATGTGTGGATTGGATATGAAGCAATGATTATGCCTGGAGTTAAAATCGGTGATGGTGCGATCGTTGCTGCAAAATCTGTAGTTGTTAAAGATGTCGCACCTTACACAATTGTTGGAGGTAATCCAGCTAATTTAGTGCGCCAACGCTTTCCAGACGAAATCATCAAAACTCTACTAGAAATTGCTTGGTGGAATTGGGATATAGAAAAAATCACCAGAAATTTAGAAAAAATTGTTGGTGCAGATATTGAAGCGTTGAAAAGATGTGTGTAATTTCTGCAATTTTTGCTGTGAAGCTAGCAATTACTAAGGAAAATCGAAAACCCTCACGATTTAACTTTATTGATAGCTATTTATATCAAGCCTGGATAATCAGTTGATATTTCCATTGTGATGCTCATCGCAATCATCGCAACTATTAGCTAATACCCAATTACCAACACGAGCGGATAGTATAATTTTTCAAGTACACATGATTTTACTTCTTGTTATTTTCTTCCTCAATACTCTTGCGGAGTTCAATATACTGCTTACCTAAAGCCGTGATTTTGAGATAATTAGATAAATTATTTCCTTCATAGGGAATATCACGAATTTCCTTTGTATCTTCTATGTAACCTATATCTCGTAAGTGGTACAATTCTCTTTCTAATTTATTCGTCAAATCGTAATTCCCATAGTTACCAGAGTTAATTTTTTGCAAGGACTTATACATTGAGTCTGGGATTGTTAAGAGAAAGATTTTATCTACTCTGTTCTTAGTAGTACTCAGTTTTTTGTTGAGAGAATTGATTTTGTTGTCAATTTTATCTCTGTCAAATGTCAGTGCAACAACATCATCTGCTCGTGGAATAAATACCATTAAGATCGCAATGAAAAGCAATGCTGCTATAGTTAATCCTGAACTACGCCCAGAGAATAACATCACCAGTAAAACGCCTTCTATAAACGCAAGGCATGAAAAAGCTGCCCACCATTTTGTGGTATAGTCTTGAGTCATACTTCACTCTCCTAAAAAGAGTCTAGAGAAACTATTATTGTTTTAGTTAAATTTAATTATAGTTTTGATTTTCATATCTGATTCAGTTTCATATTATGATGCCTTGATAATATAGAAAATTGATTTTCAGGAAGTAGAAATACTTAATATATTTGCAAGTAAATAATAAATTGAAAAAACCAGGATTGTAAGTATTAATTTATATTTCGCTAACAGCATTTATTGATACTCACGCCCCGGCTTGGAAATCAAAATTATGTAGTGGCTCGTTGCAGTTAAGCTACTTTATAATCCTTGTTTGGTGAATAATAATGAATATGACACTCTGGAGTGGAAACCCCTATCCTCTAGGTGCTAGATGGGATGGTCAGGGAACAAATTTTGCTTTATTTTCCGAAAACGCCACAGGTGTCGAGGTTTGTCTGTTTGACGAAAAGGAGCAGGAAACTCGCCTATCTTTGGTTGAGGTGCAAAATCATATCTGGCACAGCTACGTGCAGGGTGTCAAACCAGGACAGAAATACGGATTCCGAGTCTATGGACCCTATGAACCTGAGAAAGGACACCGTTTCAATCCAGCTAAACTGCTACTTGACCCCTACGCCAAGGCGATCGCAGGCGATGTGATCTACGGGCAAGAAATTTTTAATTATTCATTAGAAGATTCAACAAAAGATCCATCTCCGTCACTGTTCTATTTAGGCTTAGATGATGCTCATTTGATTCCCAAGGCAATTGTGATTGATGATACCTTTGATTGGGAAGGAGACAGGCTCCTGCAAATTCCTTGGTCTGAAACCATTATTTACGAAACTCATGTCAAGGGTTTCACCAAGCTTCATCCAGACATTCCTGAAAACTTACGGGGAACTTATGCGGGGTTAGCTCATCCAGTTGCGATCGCTCATCTCAAGTCTCTCGGTGTTACAGCAGTGGAATTGCTACCTGTTCATCACATTTTCCCTTGTCCCCAATTTCTGGCTGAACATGGACTCCGCGACTACTGGGGTTACAGGACTCTCGGTTATTTTGCTCCCTATTCTGGTTACAGTGCTAGTGGCATCTTAGGACAGCAAGTCACTGAGTTCAAACAGATGGTAAAAAACCTTCATGCTGCGGGTATCGAAGTCATTTTAGATGTGGTCTATAACCACACAGGAGAAGGAAACCCATCAGAACCGACTCTATCTTGGCGCGGTATCGATAATGCAGTTTACTATCGCTTGAACGAAGATAACAACAGTGAATATCTAGATTTTACAGGCTGCGGAAATTCTCTCAATGTCAGTCATCCCCAAGTCCTGAAAATGATTTTAGATAGCTTGCGTTACTGGGTTACGGAGATGCACATAGATGGTTTTCGCTTTGATGAGGCTCCGACGCTAGCGCGGGAATGCTTTTCCACTGACTATCAAATCCAGCTAACCATTTCTCAAGACAACAACCAAAGTGAATCTAAAACTTTCTGTGAGAAAATCACTAAGATTCAGTACGACATGGGAGCCGCTTTTTTTGATATCATCCATCAAGATCCAATTCTTTCTCAAGTGAAATTGATTGCTGAAGCTTGGGATTCGGGGGACGGTGGCTATCAATTAGGCAACTTTCCGATTTTATGGTCAGAGTGGAATGACAAGTATCGCAATACGATGCGCGACTTCTGGCGTGGCGAACAGAAAAATAGACAAGAATTGATCAATCGTTTTTTGGGTAGCCCTGACTTATACAAAAACCAAGGGAAGCGCCCCCGCGCCAGTATCAACTATATCACTTGCCACGATGGGTTTACGCTCAACGACCTAGTCAGCTACAACGAGAAACACAATGAAGTTAACCAAGAAAACAATAAGGATGGCAGCAATAACAATCGCTCCTGCAATTATGGAGTTGAAGGAGAAACGGACGATCCAGAAATCTTACAGCTACGAGAGAGGCAACAACGCAATTTCCTGACGACTTTGATGCTATCTCATGGTGTGCCGATGCTGTTGGGAGGAGATGAAATCGGGCGAACCCAACAGGGAAACAACAATCCTTACAATCAAGATAATGCCAATTTTTCTTGGTATAATTGGGACTTGACTGAAAAACAAACAGAATTGTTGCAATTTACGCGCCAGTTACTCCAGTTTCGCCGTCAATATTTGGTGTTTCAGCAGCGCAATTGGTTAGAGCGGGGTTCGCGCAGGGGTAGCATTGATTGGTTCAATCCAGATGGGAGTGAGATCAGCAAAGAAGAGTGCCAAGATGGCGTTTGTGCCATTAGTATTTTCTTGAACAGCGAAGGAATTTCCACGCCTGATGTCTGCAATGACAGCTTTCTCATGTTTTTCAATGCGGAGGATAAAATGATGGAATTTGCCTTACCGCTTGGGCTAGAGGATAGAGAGTGGAAGGTGATCATTGATACGACTGAACCTCGCTTTATTGAGGAGAGCCGTGTTTACCAAGGTAGTGAATATGTAGTCGTGACGGCGCGATCGCTAGTGGTATTGCAGGGGAACAAGATTTAACTCAACCCAGGAACTTATCCCTTTCTTGTCTGGTTAAATCACGATATAATTTTTGCTTCAGTTTCTGAGCCAATTCTTCAGTTTCTATAGTCCAGAGGCGAACAGTATTGTCAAAGCTAGCTGAAGCGAGTTGTTTTTTGTCAGGACTAAAGGCGATCGCGGTTATTTTTTCTTTATGTCCTTGAAGAACAAAGGGATCATTGTCTAAATTTTCCAGATCCCATAGCTCGATGCTACCGTCATAACGTCCTGAAGCGACCCATCGATTATCTTTAAATGCTAGGGCAGTTACCCAGCAATTCAACTTTGACTCGCTCTCTGACTTAGGAGGAATTTTTTGACTTTGCCCATTATCAAGCTGACTTGTATCCCACAACAAAAGATACCGTTGATCACTACCTGAAACTAGCCATTTTCCATCAGGACTAAAAGCTAAAATGATGGGCGCATCTTCATAGGTTTTCTCATGAACAAGCGGAGATTTAGTCAGAAAATTTCCAGTTTTTAGATTCAATAAATTTATTTTCCCTAATACTCTCCCTGATATTTTCTCTGCTTTATAAGCAATGGCTACAATCTGTTCATCATTAAAAGCATAAGGTTGGAAAAGTACAGAAGTAACGGTGAGTTTATTGTTCAGCGGAAGGTTTGGTAGAATTTTATATTCTCCTTTAGACTCTAGCTCCCAAACTTGAAGATTGTTCTCTATCACGGCTGCAATCAACTTACCATCAGAACTGAACGCAAGCGAATTAATCTTAAGTTCTTTGTTGGTTTCTGGAAGTATTTTTATGTTCTTATTCGGCTTCTTATTTATATCTTGAAAATTTAAATCCCATATCCAGATTGAGCCATCTGAATTTCCGACAGCTATCTTTTGTTGTTTCCCTTCCCCAAAAAAGGCTACTGTCGAGATATCTGGAGAGACTGAACAAGAAGTAAGCAATTTATTTCTATTAATATAATTGTCACATTCTCGGACTTCTAAAGTTCCATTAGAGCAGACTAAAGCAAAGTGTGTCTCGTCAATCCAGGTAACTGCTATCACCTCTTTTTGACGTGGTTTAAAAATTTTGGATTCAGCCCTTAAATTAAAAAATTTGATGATGATTTTATCCCAAATCACATCTTGTTCAAGCACTGGAACATTTTTTGGTTCACTCCCCAAAGTCCAAAATCGCATTGTCCGATCCCAACTACATGAAACCAAACGCTGCGGGTTATTTGGATCGAATGCGACTGAAGAAACGCTGTAGGAATGACCATGCAATACTTCTGGCTCTTCTTCAAGATTTTCAAGATTCCACACCCTAATTGTCTGATCTTCACTAGCTGAAGCTAGCTTCATTGAATGTTTTTTGTAGACTTCACCATCACTCACTGAATTCGGGTTCTCCGAACTAAAGGAAATTGCTCTGACACATCCTTTATTTCCTTTCCAAGCTTTTTTTAGTGAAACATTAATCTGATCTAGTTTCCACAGACAAACCGTACAATCTCTGCTTCCTGAAGCTAACCATTTTCCATCTGGAGCAAACGCCACACAAAAAATTTCTTGCTTATGTTTCTTTAAACTCCTTAATAGCTTAGGTTTTAGAGGATCTTCTATATTCCAGAGATAGACAATTCCATCCCCTCCTCCAGCAGCCAGTAGCTTACCATCTGGACTAGTATCAACTGACCAAATCCAAGGATCTGAAAGTCTATTTTTCCGATGATTTTTTCTGGAGAAGAGCTTTGACAGCCCATCAATGAGATTATCTAACCATTTTTGTAGAGTAGCTAGCCAATCTAGTTGGCGCTGTAATGGTTCTCGGAATTGCTCAGGTTGTTGAGGTTGACTGATATCCCATAGCCAAACATTACCTGTCCAATTACCTGCTGCTAGGAGTTTATTGCCATCTTGCCGATTAATAAGTGACACTGAGGTAAAACCATCTTGACTTAGCTCTTTTTGGTCTGGGTCTCTAATTTCAGAGATGCAATTTATTCGCTGTACATTCAAATTATTAATCTCTAAGTGAGAAAGATCCCAAAGTTTAATCGCCCCATCTCGACCACTTGAAATCAACATTTGATTGTCTTGACTGAAGACAACTGTCATGTCTAGATTTGAGCCAGGAGACATGTGACAAGCATCATGAGCCTTTTCTTGCCAACCTATCAGTTTAGGAGTTGTACCTTCCTTCTCCAGATCCCATACCCAAAGACTTCCATCATGGTTGCTGGCAGCTAACATTGTTCCATGCCCATTAAATTTTACCTGCCAGAAATCTCTTTTATTAGAGGACTTATTAGGAACAGTAAGCAGGCAACTAAAATATGGATATTGCAAAATCTCCCGTAAAGCTTCATCAACCTGAGATAAATCCTTTGGATAGCCCATATCTTTATGAGATCCATAAGCTTGACATGCTAATAGTGCGGCTAACTCTCTTTTTCCTCGTCTACATAAAGCCAAGGACTGAGTTGGTAAATTCTGTTTCAGACTAATGCTGCGAAGTTGACTTATATATTTTGTTCGCCAAGATTGAAGAGCTGGCATTAAACCATCAAAATAAATCTCGTAAGGTTTATCAATCTTGTCTTGTTTTGGCGACGATCGGACTGGTCGCAAGATGCGTTTGCGATCTAATTCATCAAGAAGCTTCACAACCTCGGTTTTCTCCATTTTTGGTAGCTCTAGCTGCTTGAGAACTTTAGCGTCTTCCTCAGCAAAAGCGACGATTTCCCGGACGGACAGGGCGCGTTTACTGCCAGAGGGTGTACTTAGATAATAAAGGACACGAGAAACTGTATTCAGGCTATTAGATTTTATGGCTCTTCCTATGAGGTGATAAGCAAGACTAATAAACCACCAATCACGCTTTGCACCGTTCATCGGCTGACTGTTTTGTATCGCTAGATACCACTTCCACCAGAAACTCAGGAGAGCCGATTTTATACTTTGTTCTTCTAATTTTTTTATTGTGCTATCTACATAATGCTGGATAATTTCTTCAATTCCCTCCTTAATGATTTCATCCTCTGATAGTGTTTTTTTCCTCTCTTCCGATTGAGTCTGGGGAACTATTCTCTTTTTTCCTAGTTTTTTTACTGTTTTTAATGAGAGAATTCGCTTTCCATCTTTGTATTTTTTCTTCTTCCACAACTCAGTCATTACCAGTTGTAAAAAGGGAGTTACAACCGGTTTTTCTTCCTTAGCCAGATTAGTCAATACCTCAATAATTTTTTTAGCAAATACTTCTTCATAAATTTCGGCTATTTCTATATTTGTTAGTTTTTCTTGATTTTGAAAAATCAGACTATCTTCAGATAAGGTGAAACACGGAACTTCACACTCAGTATTTTTTTCTTTAGCTTCTTTCAACTGAACAATAAAAGGTTTTAAAAGTTTGAGATAACTATCACGAATAGAAACTAATATATTAATGGGAAACTCAGTAAACACTTGTTTTAATTTTTCTGTAAACTCTTCAGTTTCCCAAGAGGAATGAGCTTCAATATATTTTTCAAAATGGTCGAGTATAATTAGTAATTTTACATCATGACTATTGCCGAAACTGGTCTGTTGCTCTGAATATTTTGTCCAGATTTGCAATGTCTCTTGAAGTGTAATTTTATTGAAAAAATTATCACCTTCGTATTTATTTTTAGTCCAAAATATTTGAATATCTTCCTGAATCTGCTTTACTAAATCATTGAGTGGATTGCCATTCCAAGTATTAAAAAGAACAGGTAGAAACCAAGATGATTCTGATGACTCTGACTCTTTGCTAGTTTTACTTAAATAAGGAATAACCTCTCCTTGTAGCATAAAGCTTTTGCCTGCATATTTTTCTCCGGTGAATACAATTAGACGGGAGTTTTTAAGACACTGAATAAAGTTGTATCTCTCAATGGGTTTCTTTATTGCCTCTTTGGCTGATTCTCGATCAAGAAATTCTAGTTCTATGCAGTTACCAAGAATATTAAAAATAGTTCCTTGAAAGGCTCCTTCAAGTCTGTAGAACTCATCCGAACGGATAGAGATGAGAAAGTGAACGGCTAGGTTAGGGTAGTTAACTGCACGAGCAAACTCTGTAGTAAAATCCTCCTCATTTCCTTGTTGGGCATGATACTGAAAATACTCCTCAAACTGATCCAGAATAATGAATAGTTCACCACCTCCCTGTTCGCCACTAATGATTTCCACACAAGCTTGCAACTCCCGAATAAATTCGGAAGGGAGATAAGAATTAACAATATCTAATTTTTGATTTTGGTTTTCGGATTTTATATTGAGAGTTTCTAGAATTTTTTCTCGCGTTTCTTGTTCTTTATCTTTCTGTTTTTTTATTATCTCCTCGACCAACCTTGAAATTTCCTCTGGCTTATCCTTATTAATTGCTTTAGCAACAGCAGTTTTAATATTTTCACGCAGTTTTTCTAGTAAATCTTCCTCTCGATTATTATCTTTCCAATTCTTAAAGACAACAGCAGCGATTTTGGGGACACCTGTATTTTTTCGATTCTCCTCTCCAAACAATTTCAGGTAATTAGCGACACCAGCTTGAAGCAGAGAACTTTTTCCAACACCACTTTCGCCATAGAGTACAGTTAGTCGAGAAACCATTAAGCGATCAGTTACTTTTTCTCGCCACGCTTCCCGTCCAAAAAAGAAGAGTGCGTCTTCTTCTGTGTATGGATTTAAGCCTTGGTATGGTGTATCATTCATGAGACTAACTCCTACAAGTTCATTTCACGATTAAAGAATTTATCTCAATTAAAAGAATTTATAAATAATAAATTTTCTAAATCATTTCTTTCAATTGTTCAACATAATCTTTCCAGGAGTATTCTATAAGTTCTATGCCCCAATGATTCTTCCAGTATGTTTCTTCATTGAGGTCTCCAGGATGACTTGATTGATGAATCAACCATCCTTTTACATAATTTTGGGGGTAAGAGGGGTTTTCTTCAGTGTTACGAAAATAGTCTAAGATAGCACGCAAGTCAGGGTCATTGGCACTGTAGCCGATAAATAAAATTTGACTATTGTTCCAGTGCATAATTAGCTTGGAAGGCAATATTTCTCTTAATTTTAGATGTGCATCCTTAGAATCTCTCAAGTAATTATTATGATGAATTTCGGGAATAAAAAAACTGTCTTGGTTTTCCAATTTATAGAGAGTACCACCATAAAGCTTGATAATAATTGGACGATCTAAACCTACAGTCTTTTTAAATTTAATCTCTTTCAGACTATCAATAATGCTATCTTTATTGCTGGTATTTAAAACTCTTGAATTTAACTCATTTTGAGAATATTCTTTTTTACTTTGGTCATATTTTTCTGGAATACGATAACGGATATACTTAAATTTACCGCGAACTTCACCATGTGCGATGTAGGATAAGACGTCGATATCTTGCTCGTTGCTTTCAAAAGCTAGTTCCAACCCCCAATCATAAGTTGTTGTAGCGATTACTTGGTAAGGATTTTCCCAATCAGGATCTGTATTTATCCTTTCTTTGATTTTTAGGACAAGGTCTGCTAAAGACTTCTGCAATGGATTGAATTTATAATCTTTTTTTCTAAAAATGCTACTAAGTTTGTTATGTAAGTATGCATTTTCTAAATCTTTTGAACTCGACTCTCTAGATATTATTTCTCTCAATCTTAAAGGCAATATATCTTTAAAGTATTGTGCTCGGCACCGAAGCTCCAACTTGGCTTCTCTTAACCTTTGTTCATCTATTAATTGAGAGTTATTCCCTATCGCTGTTAGGACTGGACAAACATCAGGCTTAAAGATTGATTCATTTTCACTAGCTCCCTCTTTCATCTTGAAAGGACATATTTCACAGGGAAATCCTATTAAATTATTGATGTTTATCGTATTTTTTTCTAAGGAAAGTTCGTCAGCTATTTGCCTATCGCTTGGTGGCAAGTTAGAATCTTTTGTTAAATTGATCCCTGAACCAAGGAAGAAAATTAAGCTCCCGTTACGTAGAGATTTAGCCACCTCTTGGAAGTGCTTTGATAGCTCCTGTTCATTCACAGGATTGGGAACAGGAGAAATAATAGATCTACCTGTTCCTTCTTTTGTTAATTCATCGATTTTCTGCTTGCATTCTTTTATCTGCTTCTCCAGGTCAAATTTCTGGGCGGGATTGGCGGTTCTTGCTTCTTCATTTTGAAAGAAAGCTAACTTTTCTTTCCAGGTGTCCAGTGGTGATTGAGGTTCTTGAGAAGCCATGCACTTACCCTCCTAACTCCTTAATTTTCTGCTTGCATTCTTTTATCTGCTGCTCCAGTTCAAATTTCTGAGCGGGATTGGCGGTTATTGCTTCCTCATTTTGCAAGAAAGCTAACTTTTCTTTCCAGATTCTTATCACAGCAAAGTTGTCATCATTTTTGGCGGGTTGTTCTGTTTGAATTCCATCCAGCTTAACGCCTTCTTTTTTATGGAGTTTCGGGGTCAAGTTCTCTGGTATCCCGGACAGATTGATCGCAGTACAGCCCAACTTGTAAGCAAATTCATAGGACTTTCCTGCGCCTAATGCACTGTAAAAGCCAGCTGCAAATTCAATTGCTGCCTTATCGCCAATTGCCTTATCCATGCCAACCACATAGGGAATGTGTTGAGCGATCGCTTCTGCTTGTATCTGTGTGTAGCAGCCGTTAAGCACAATGCACTCCAAACTACCAGCAAACAGCTCAAACAAGCTCGCTAAAGTGTCTCCATCTATTAACTTGGCATATCCGCTTTCATCCTCAAAGGCTAACCCCTTTTCTCCCCCTCCATGTCCTGCAAAGTGAATAATTTGCGGGTTGAAATCCAGCATTGCTCTGCGGATATCTATTAATCGCACTGCCCAACGCTGTTCCAGCTTAAATTGCTCTCGCCGTTTAGACCGCTCTAGCTCTACCTGGATTTCTCGGAACTCTTGATCTAAACGCAGATGTGTCGTATCTAGCGGATTGGCTGCCAGGAATAAGATTGTCTTAATTGTCATTGATTATGATGTCTTTTTCAAACTACCCTACTCTTTCAATTTAGGAATAAAAGTTGAGGAAGTTGTGAAGATAATCAGTAAAAATGCTGAATTAAGAAATTTCCAACGTTATACAAGCGTTTCCAAAAGCACCTAACTCAGGGTTTGCGATCGCACTCATGGCGATTGGTATAAATATGAATGGGTTGCTCAAACATGATCACAACTAAACTAGCTCGAACTTGAGCGCTTGGTAGGTGCGATCGCTCTCATCTCAAGTCAGTTTATTATTTATGGTCTTGTATTTTTTTCTATACGACTTAAGAGGTCAATAATTGCTATTAATACTTCTGTCAAAGTATATACAATGAGACAACTAATTACTAAATAAAGTAAGGCTCCTAATAAAATTGCACCATTATATGATTGAAAACTCAAAGATTGAAAAAATGACAATTGTATAACAAAAGAAACAATTACAATGAAATAGCCGATAAACTGAAGTATTCTGAGAGTAGTAATTAATCTTGTGTATAGTCTATTTTGATTAGAACTGTTAGGTGATTGGTTACTGCTCATAAATTTATATTTTCAAATTACTTAAATAATACGAATAATAAAAGTGTTTCCAACTAGGAAACACTTTGTGATCATACTTAGCTTGAGGCTGAAACCTAACTATATAAACCACGTCTACTTTGAGAACTGTAGTTTTGTAGGTTGGGTGTAGCGACAGCGAAACCCAACATTATAGTCTGGTTAATGTTGGGTTACACTCCGTTCCACCCAACCTACATAATGTCCTTTTTGAAAAACTCCTC
>NZ_JBHFLM010000059.1:0-24749 GCF_041928655.1 Pelatocladus sp. BLCC-F211
AACCACGTTTTTTTGTCTGATTATTAACAACAAATATCTCAAATCCCTATTCTATCGTATAAACTAGCCTGATTACGAAACTGGCGATCGCACCCTATAAGCTAGTTACAGAGATACTTAGGCAGTTTTTGGAGATGTCTACTGTAAAGACGGCTTTAACTGTCAGGGTAATCACTGATTATAACGCCAAGCTCTCAAATTTTCCTCTTCTGTGTTTCTTTCATATATCACTAGCGGACTCCGCGCCGCTAGTCGGAGGCTCATATCTTGCACACCGGAAATGCACCTTTATACGTGTTTTTCGGCAATATGGTCTGGAAAGTCTTTTCCTGTCTAGTTTGTATGGATTTTGGAATTTTGGGCGTCCCATTACTCTCCGGCTAATTGTAATAGCTCTGTGTACAATTGTTCCCGAATCCAGAAGCCGTTTCCAATCAAATCGTCTAATAATGGCTGTATCAACGGAATTAATCCCTGTTGTTTTGCTGCTAGCAATATACCCAATATTCCAGTTACCCGAAGACCCAACCTAATTGCTTCATTTCTACCTCTTCGTTCATCTACAATCAGGCGATCAGCATTTAATTCGACAGCAAGGGTAATAGCTTCAGCTTCACCAATGTCTAAATTATTTTGTAAAGTTTGAAGCAAAGTAATATTGGCGACAGAACGAGTTTCAATCCAGTTTACAGTTTGAATCGCCAAAACAGCCGGGTCTGTATCGCCGGAATTGAGAATTTCTTGATAAACTGACGTAGGAATAATTACACTGCCGTAAAGTTGTTGCAATAATTCTAATTGACCAATAGCAGCCAAATTACTTATAGGCGATGTGTCACTAACTACAATCATCGCCAATTATTTGCTTCTAGACTTTTTACATCCTCTCTGAGTTCGGTAATATCGTAATGGAGAGGAATTTGGCGACTTGCAAGTAATCGCTGAAACTGGAGTTGATTCATTTTTGCAAAACGACTTGCTTGACCTAAAGTAAATTTTTCCTTTTGAAACAGCATAACTGCAATTTCAGTCATTAACTCAGCCTCTGACATCTGCGTTGTGTGCAATACTTCATCCGAGATGATGATACTCATAGTTTTTGGGATTAATAAAGGATTCTTAATTTTAGGATAAGCGAGAGTCTGTTTCCCAGAGCGATCGCAAAACTTTTCGGTCTACTGAATTTAAAGTAGTGGACTGTCTAATCTAAAATGTTGCATTAGATTTAGACAGTCCACTACTATAATTATCCCTTGTGATTCACATAGCGATCGCCGAGTATGGGATGAGTTTTTGTTTCAGTTAAATCCGTGATTTGACAAACTTCTCCAACCGATCCATACCCTTTTCTATTGTGACCATATCTGTAGCGTAGGAGAGGCGAATGTTGTCATCTGCACCAAAAGCAATCCCCGGAATAACTGCTACTTGTTGTTCCTCTAGTAAAGCGTCAGAAAATTGCAGAGATTTCAATCCGGTTTTGTTGATATCAGGGAACAGATAAAACGCACCATCTGGTTGGGGACAAGTCAATTCAGGAATGGCGTTGACTCGTTCTAACATGACTTGGCGGCGTTTCGCAAAAGCTTGGCGCATTTCTTCTACACAGTCTTGGGAACCTTCTAAAGCTGCGATCGCACCATACTGAGCAAAGGTACATACATTTGAAGTACTATGACTCTGGATCGTACTTGCGGCTTTAATAATATCTATTGGCCCTGCCAAATAACCAACGCGCCATCCCGTCATCGAGTAACCTTTGGCAAAACCATTACTGATAATTGTACGAGCAAATATTTCTTCTCCCAGTGAGCCAATACACAAATGTGTTGCACCATCATAGAGAATTTTTTCGTAAATCTCATCAGAGACAACAAAGATATCTGCTTCAACCACGACTTCCGCCAAGGCTTTAATTTCCTCTGGCGTGTACACCATACCTGTAGGATTAGATGGCGAGTTGAGGATAAATAACTTAGTCTTGGGAGTGATAGACTTGCGTAATTGATCAGGAGTAATTTTATATCCTGTACTCGCATCTGTAGGAACAATTACAGAAACACCACCCGCCAAAGTCACCATTTCGGGATAGCTTAACCAGTAGGGAGCAGGGATAATAACTTCATCACCAAGTTCAATCGTTGCTAGCATTAAATTAAACAAAGAATGCTTACCGCCATTGGTGACGATGACATTTTCTGCTTTATAATCAAGACCATTATCATTTTTCAGCTTCCGAGCGATCGCTTCTCTTAACTTTGGTTCCCCAGCAGCAGGCCCATACTTAGTCTTACCTTCATCTAATGCTTTTTGGGCAGCAGCTTTAATATGGGCTGGGGTATCAAAATCCGGTTCACCAGTGCTGAAACTACAAACATCTATACCTTCGCCCTTCATTGCTTTTGCTTTCGCTGCGATCGCTAAAGTTATAGAGGGCGTAACTTGACTTACTCTTCCTGCCAGCTTCATCGTCACTCAGCCAATTATCACCTCTTCCAGAATATCCCAGAAGTAGGGGAAAGGGGATCGGGGATGAATCAGTTATCAGTTATCAGTTATCAGTTATCAGTTATCAAATTAAACTGGTAACTGTTAACTATTAATTGATAACTGAGAAGTTGTCCCCCTTCCCTTGTTCCTGATCCCCGATCCCCTTTCCCTAATTCAAGCGATCGCTATTTCTTTAGATAAATAAACATCTTGGATGGCGTGGAATAATTGCACACCTTCCTCAAAGGGACGTTGGAATGTTTTGCGTCCAGAAATTAAGCCTGTACCGCCAGCACGTTTGTTAATAACTGCGGTACGGACTGCTTCTGCAAAGTCATTTTTCCCGGATGCGCCACCAGAATTGATTAAGCCAGCGCGTCCGCAGTAACAATTCAAGACTTGGTAACGAGTTAAATCAATGGGATGGTCTGTTGTCAAGTCTGTGTAAATTCGTTTGTCGGTTTTACCGTAACTCTTACCTGTTGCTTGAGCTACTGCTGTGTAACCATTGTTATTTTCTGGCAGCTTTTGTTTAATGATGTCAGCTTCTATGGTTACGCCTAAGTGATTTGCTTGTCCTGTCAAGTCAGCAGCAAGGTGATAATCTTGATCTTGTTTAAATGCGTTATTACGCAGATAGCACCAGAGAATTGTCACCATCCCCAATTCATGAGCGCGTTTAAAAGCAAGGCTAACTTCTTGAATTTGTCTGGTAGAGTTTTCGGAACCAAAATAAATTGTCGCCCCCACTGCAACAGCACCCAAATTCCACGCTTGTTCGACGGAAGCGAACATAATTTGGTCAAATTGATTGGGATAAGTCAGGAGTTCGTTGTGATTGAGTTTGACAATGAAGGGGATTTTGTGGGCATATTTGCGTGAAACTGCACCCAACACTCCTAAAGTTGTAGCTACAGCATTACAACCAGCAGCGATCGCCAATCTGATAATATTTTCTGGATCGAAGTAAATCGGGTTGGGTGCAAATGACGCACCTGCGGAATGTTCAATCCCTTGGTCTACTGGCAAAATGGAAAGATAGCCAGTATAAGCAAGTCTACCAGTGGAGTACAGTGTTTGTAGATTACGCAAAACTTGGGGATTGCGATCGCTATTTAGCCAGACTCGATCTACAAAGTCTGGCCCTGGTAAATGCAATAAATCTTTGGAAACTTTTGCTTTATAAGTCAGTAAGTCTTTGGCTTCATCACCTAAGACAGATTCAATGGAATCGGGCGTTGCTAGCGTTGTAGTCATAGCCTTCCCTACAATAATTTAGATACTGTTACGAGTATTTGGCAACACTAATACTATGACGATGCTAGCAAAGCTTTGCCATATCCACTTTTAGAAACAGAAAAAGTCATTCGATTTTGAATTTTAGATTTTGGGTTGATTCCCAGGATTCTCCCAAAGAGCTTTTGATACAAGTCCATTTCAAGCATTACTGGAAGCATTGAAAGCAGGACATAAATTACAAGACTTGGAAAAATTTTTTCCAAAACTGATTTGAGTTCAATTATAAAGATGGCGATCGCAGCAGCAGAAAATCTATAAAATTATTTTTTGTTTGTCATCTGTTTAAGGGTAGTTTAAATGTGAAGTTAATTTGTATTTATAAACACAAGATAATTTTACAGTTTGCAAGTAATGGAGAAATAAACTTATTTTATTAATGTTTATGGGATTGGCAATGATTCAAATTCAGATATTGACACATGCTCTGAATCAAATATTCTGTTACCATCTCAGGCATTACTAAGGAAGACAAAATCAATCAAAATAACCAGATTTAACAGCCAAATTTAATAAAGCAAGCAACCATTTCATAGCTTGATATTAACTTTTGGTATTACATAAAGTTCTCATTTCAGAAGGATTAATAATATAAACTTTTCACATGAAAACAATGAAAAAAAATTAAATAAAAAGCTTGCTTAAAACAACAAAACAGCCTAAAATAATGAAATTCAATCTAAAGATATATCTGAGATCGGCAAAATAAAAGCTTGTGAGTAAGTGTAAAAGTATTTAATTGGGGTGTAATAGTACGTAACTGTTACTTGTTACAAATTAATGTAAAGATTTGAGAATTGGTTGAAATAACGATCAACCAATTCAAAACTTGTGATTTGGGCTTTTTTTGTCTTCATCATCAAAAATAATTACACTGTATCTATTTACTTAAAAAAGTAAATATTATCTGGGTGCGCTCGTCCACTGATATCAGTTATTAGTTTGGTTGCTAAAACTGGTCATTTTTTTCCTCATTCATACAGACGAGTATTTGCATCTAAATTTATGGTAAATGAATCGAAGGACAAACAAAATCCGCGTCAAAGATATGCTTCCACAAAACTATCATTAACTAATAGTCATTATGATAGTTATCAAAACAATATCAGACCAGAGCCAACTAATTTGACTAGAACTAAAAAAGTCAAAAACTCTATGTGGCAATGGTTTTGTAACCTTTCTATTAGCCGCAAGCAGCTAGTTGCTTTAATAGCTTCTGAAGTGGTATCTATTCTAGGAATTAGTCTTGTAGCAAGATACTTGATTAGTACTAATTTACAGGCTTTATCATTAGAACAAGCGAAATCAGAAATAGCTGTTACAGACATGGCTTATCATACCAAAGTCAATCAAATGGGCTTTGGTTTTCGTGGACAATCAGACAATTCGGCAATTATTCAGGCTGCCATTACTCATAATGCAGGTCAAACCTTAAACCCTAATTTGAAGGCAGAAGTTAAGCAAATTCTGATCAATGAAATTCAGGCAAGAAAAATTGAGTACGCTACACTTGTCGGTAAAAATTTGCAGATTGTCGCTAATGCTAATACTGACCGTCAAGGACAAATATTTAATCCTGATAACTTAGTTAGCGAGATTTTTAATAAACCTCAACAAATCAAAGCTAACAGCATTATCAGTTGGTCAGAATTGAGTAAAGAATCTCCTCCTTTACCAAATGTTTTTAACCAAGAAGATGCTCTGATTCGTTACACGGTAACACCTGTCGAAAACCCAAAAACAAAAGCAGTTATCGGTGCATTAGTCTCCGGTGATATTGTGAATGGCAAAGATGCAATTGTCAGGGAAACATTAGAAGCTACAGGGGGAGGTTACAGTGCTGTTTATCTATACAAACCAACGGGAGAATTTACTATAGCAACAGCCCTAGAACAAGATAAATCTCAGAAGAATAATCAAGGGATACCAAATGTAGCATTACCCGAAGCAGGTAAATCTTTACTCGAAGCAGCAACGCTAGCTCAAGGAAAAACAGTAACTGCACGGTTGAAATTAGGTAAACAGACTTACATAATGGCAGCAAAAGCCGTACCTAATAGAATCATAGAAACAAATAATGGTGCAAAATCTATATATGGCAAAAAGCCGCTCGCGATATTAGTACGGGGAACTCCAGATACTGTTCTCAATCAATTGTTAGGACAAAGTCTTTGGATAGAAATTATTGTTCTTGTTGTCGCCTTAGCAATCTCTTTCATTTCGACACTGATTATTAGAAGGGTAATTGTTACACCGATCCAGAAGCTAGAGCAAACGGCTGAAAAATTGGCTTCAGGCGATCGCTCTGCGCGTGCTGAGATTTTTGCTGATGATGAAATCGGTAACTTGGCTGTGAATTTTAACACCATGGCAGACAAATTTACAGAACAAATTCTCCAAAAAGAAGACTATGCCAAACTTATGGAGTTAATCAACAACATTACTTTTCGACTCCATGGTTCACTCAATACTACACAAATTTTGGATTTAGCAGTCATAAATTTGCGAGAAGCAATCAAAGCAGATCGAATCATTGTCTATCGCTTTGATGAAAACTGGGTAGGAACAATTGTAGCTGAATGTGTTGGTGATGAATGGCCAAGCGCTTTGGGTGCAAAGATTGCTGATCCCTGTTTTGCTCAAAAGTATGTAGACAAATATCAAAAAGGTCGTATCCAAGCGCTGGAAAATATATACGAAGCAGATTTGACTGAATGTCATATTGCTCAACTAGAAGCTTTTGAAGTCAAGGCGAATTTAGTCACGCCAATATTGCTGAACAACAAGTTATACGGCTTATTAATCGCTCATCAGTGTTCTGGTCCCCGTCAATGGCAACAATCAGAAATAAATCTATTTAAGCAGCTGGCAATTCCCATTGGTTATGCTCTAGAGCAAGCACATACCATTGCACAGGTAGAAAAATCTCGTTCTCATGCAGAAATGATGGCGAGCGAGCAGAATCAACAAAAAGAAGCATTACAACAACAAATCATCAAGCTGTTGCGAGATATCGAAGGCGCATCAAAAGGTGATTTGACAGTACATGCAAAAGTTACACAAGGAGAACTTGGTACTGTCGCTGAGTTTTTTAATTTCGTAGTTGAGAATCTGAGAGAAATTGTCACCAAAGTGAAAACATATGCAAATGAGGTGAATGTAGCGATCGCCGGAAACGAACGTGCAATCAGCCAACTTAGCGATGAAGCTATCAAACAAGCTGTTGAAATTAATCTTATCCTCAATAGCATGGAGCGTATGACACTGTCAATTGTAGATGTGGCAGAAAAAGCCCAAAAAGCTGCCCAAGTCGCTCATACAGCCTCTCGTACAGCCACTGAAGGTGAAACCGCAATAGATGGGACGGTAGAAAAAATCTCTCGCTTACGCTCAACGATTGATGATACAGGCAAAAAAGTCAAGCGCCTGGGAGAATCTTCACAACAAATATCCCGCATAGTTTCCTTGATTAACGATATTGCTGTGCAAACCAATTTGCTCGCAGTCAATGCGGGACTAGAAGCTTCAAAAGCCAGTGAAGGAAACCGAGGTTTTATCGTGGTTGCAACTGAAGTTGCTGAATTAGCAGCGCGTTGCTCTGACGCCACTCAAGAAATCAAGCAGATTGTAGAGAACATTCAACGAGAAACAAATGAAGTTGCTAAAGCCATGGAACAAGGGACTATCCAGGTAGTGGAAGGCTCTCGCATTGTGGAAAATGCTAAAACTTCGCTCAACAAAATTTTCAGGGTTTCTCGCGAAATAGACGAACTGGTACAATCAATTTCTCAGGCGACAGTATCTCAAGCAGAAACATCACAAGCAGTAACTAAATTAGTTACAGAAATTTCCCACGTGTCAGACATTACTAGTAACTCCTCACGCCAAATTTCTCAATCGTTGCAACAAACTGTACAAATTTCTCAAGAACTACAAGCAGCAGTGAAGAAGTTTAAAGTTAATCAGTGATGAGGATCTTCCACGGCTGTTAAACTATCGCTAGCAACAGTTTAACGAAAAGCCGTGGGATTCTTGAACCTAAACTTGATAAGGATTTCCGAATCTATCTACAAAGACATTGTAGGAAAATGGCAAACGACCAGGATTTAGACGTGGTTGTGCTGAATATCCTACAGGTACTAAAACTGCGATCGCTAAATCAGGATCATCCGCAGCACCAATTACTGCTTTGACTTTATCCTCAATCCAACCATTCATAAAGCAGGTGGATAAACCTAAACTTTCTGCTGCTAATACTAAGTGAGTTGCAGCAATCATCGCATCTTTAACAGCATATTCCCGTCGCTTATCTCCAAGACTAGTTTGATGTTGGGGAATAGCTGTTTTGAAGTAGTTAATGACATTCTCTGGCCAAGCACCGGTTTGTAAACCTTGTTCATAAATCGGTGTCAAGTCTTTTTCTCCACCGTTTGCATCTGCTGCAAAGACAAAAGTTACAGGTGCTTCCAAAATTTGTTTTTGATTCCAAGCTGCTTCTGACAGAGCAGCTTTTTGCGCCTCATCTTGTACTAAGATAATCCGCCAGTCCTGAATGTTATAGCTACTGGGTGCTGCAACTGTTAACCCTACCAATTGTCTCAGTAGTTCTGGGGCGATGGGGTCTGGTTTGAAAGTTTTGATAGAACGACGTTGGAGAATGGCACTTGGCACATCTAGAGGTTGAGTTGATAAGTTGTTCAATTCTTGAGTAATTGGATTCATCGGAATTTCCCTCTGATTTGACGAATACGTAATTGATTTACACGAAAATATTAAATGATGATTGGTGTGAATTGAGTAAAGACGCGATTAACAAATGCGTCAAAAATCATGTTTTAGTACGTTTGTTGCACTTCTAATGTTGGGTAATCGGTGTATCCCTTTTCTCCACCGCCATAAAATGTAGATGTGTCAGGCTGATTCAACGGCGCATTCAGTGCAAGGCGTCGGGGTAAGTCAGGATTAGATATAAACAATCTGCCAAAGGCTACTAAATCAGCTTCTCCTGTTGCTAAGACAGCGTTACCTTTCTCTAAAGTGTAATCACCATTGACCATTAGTGTACCTTGGTACTTTTGGCGCAGAAGGCTAGTAGGTACTACTGTCGCCCCGTATCTGATATCTGCTTCTGTAGCTTCAAAGATATGCAGATATGCTAAATCAAACTGATTGAGTGCTTGAGCTGCATAACCAAAAGTTTCTACTGGGTTAGAGTCATGCATATCGTTAAATGTGCCACTAGGAGAAAGACGCACTCCTACCTGTTTACTATCCCAGACATCAGTGATTGCTTGTGTCACTTCTAGCAGCAGTCTGACACGATTCTCTATAGAACCACCATATTTGTCTGTACGTTGATTAGTACCATCCCGGAGAAATTGGTCAATTAAATAACCATTAGCTGCGTGAATTTCCACACCATCAAATCCAGCAGCCAGAGCATTTGCTGCACCTTGGCGATACTGTTCTACAATCTCTGGAATTTCCCAAGTTTCCAAAGCACGAGGTGTGACAAAAGGTTTCATTCCCTCATAGGTCGATGCTTCTCCTTTTGGTGCGATCGCAGATGGTGCTAAAGGTAAGGCTCCATCCGGTTGCAAATCAGGATGAGAAATGCGTCCGACGTGCCACAGTTGCAGGAATATTCTTCCTCCCTGCTCATGCACTGCATTTGTCACCAACTTCCAACCCGCTATCTGTTCAGATGAGTGAATCCCTGGTGTATAAGGATACCCTTGTCCTTGGGGTGAAATCTGACTTGCTTCACTAATAATTAGCCCCGCAGTTGCACGTTGAGCGTAATACTCTGCATTGAGTTCGTGTGGTACGTTTCCCTCACCTGCACGATTACGTGTGAGGGGAGCCATAATAATACGGTTGGACAATTCTAAATAACCCATTTGGTATGGGGTGAATAAATTGATATTTTCGCTCATGAAATCTTTTCCAAAAATTGAATTTCTCAAGAGGGTTGCACTGTCTGCGCTGATTGGTTAAACAACAATGATCGAGATTTTTCTACATCCAGTGTTTGATTTTTGAATGCTTCTGCTTTTTCGTAGGCGCGGATAGTTGCTGGACGTGCTTGAATTGTTTCAAACCAGCGCTTGAGGTGGGGAAAATCTTCTAGTTTTTGACCTTGGCGTTCATAAGGAACAATCCACGGATAGATGGCGATATCAGCAATTGAATAGCTATTACCAGCAACAAATTCGCGATCGCTCAAGCGTTTATTCAGCACAGCGTATAATCTTGCTGTTTCATTCACATAACGGTTGATGGCGTAGGGAATTTTTTCTGGCGCGTATTGGCTGAAGTGGTGATTTTGACCTGCCATTGGCCCTAGACCTCCCATCTGCCAGAATAACCATTGCAGGACTTCAACGCGATCGCGTATATTATTTGAAATCAATTTTCCAGTTTTTTCTGCCAAATATAGCAAAATAGCTCCAGACTCGAACACTGAAATCGGTTCACCACTATCAGCAGGTTCGCGATCAATAATTGCAGGAATGCGATTATTGGGTGCAATCTTCAAAAATTCCGGTTTAAACTGATCGCCCGCACCTATGTTTACAGGAATAATTGTGTAAGGAAGTTCAGCTTCCTCCAGGAACATCGTAATTTTGTGACCGTTGGGTGTTGTCCAATAGTAAAGTTCTATCATCAATTCTCCTCCGATTTTGCTCTGCTTTCGCTGCTAAATAGGGGACAAGGGAGACAACTAATCAGTTAACAGTGAGCAGTTATCAGTTATCACTCTTAACTGCTCACTGTTAACTGTTAACTGATAACTGATTCATGCCCCATGCCCAATTACAGATACTGTGCTAAAGTTTTAGCTAGGGTTGTTTTTGGCACGGCGCCCACAACCGTATCGACTTGCCGACCGCCTTTAAATACCATGAGCGTGGGAATACTACGAATCCCATAATGACTGGCAACAGTTGGATTCTGATCTGTATTCAGCTTGACCACTTTTACCTGTCCCACGTATTCAGCAGCCACTTCATCTACCACGGGAGCCACCATGCGACAAGGACCACACCACGGCGCCCAAAAGTCCACTAATACGGGCGTATCACTTTCTAGGACTTCTTGTTTGAATGTGGCTTCTGTCACATTAGTAATGGATGACATTCTTGCCCTCCTATTTAATTCAATTATTCGATAAAATCGAATAAATAAAATATAGTCTAATTTATGCGATTGTGCAAGTATGAGATTGCTGTATCACCCAGAACAAAAACATATATCATTGGCGGGAGTATTATATGCTTTAGGCGATCCTGTGCGGTTGGAGGTTGTGCGGCAATTGGCGGCAAAAGGAGAGCAATGCTGTGCTGACTTTGATTTTGCGATCGCCAAGTCTACCATGTCCAACCATTTTAAAATTTTAAGAGAGTCTGGCGTGGTTTGGACTCGCAAAGAAGGAACACAACACATAAATTCACTCAGGCGAGAAGATTTAGAAAAATTGTTTCCGGGCTTGCTGGATGTAGTACTGCAATCAGCACAACCATTGGCTCTTGAATCATCAATGGTCAAGAGTAATTAATAGTTGGTAGTTTATTGGTATTTGTTTACTTTTTCCTGTTCCCTATTCCCTCTTCCCTTTCCAGACAAACACCACTAACCACCAACTAATCTATAATATCCAACCGCATTTCATTGCTTGGTACAAAACCCAGGCGATCATAGACTGGTTTACCTAAAGGTGAGGCGTGGAGAATTACTCGCGTACAAGCGATCGCCTTGAGGTAATCAATAGCCATACTCGTGAGTCGCTTTGCAATACCTTGACCACGGTAAGCTGCGTCAACATAAACACCCCAAATGTAACCATATCTGCGGTGATCATCTATCAAAATATGGGGATAAAGACCAGCAAAAAGCTGACAACTGGCAGAGCCAACCACCTTGCCATCAACTTCTGCCACAAAGGCTTTGTAGTATAAATTTTGACGTGCTTTTTGATTAAACTCAAGAACAGTTTCTAGCCAGTCAGAACGGAGCGATGCTGCTGCAACGTTATTATCTTGCCACAGTAGATAAAAGTGTTGAGCAATCAAATAATCTTCTTGGGTAGTAGCTTCCCGAAAATTGATTGTTGGTACTGCTGACATTATTTTAAAAATACACAGTTGCTTTCCGTCTTATTATTTCTTATTTTCAATAAAGACATAAATATCTCTACTAATCCTCAAACTTTTAATTTTTTATTTTTAATTTTTAATTGATACGTGGAGTTCCTGACGATGAATGGCAAATTGATTGTATTTGAAGGGGTGGAAGGTTGCGGCAAAACAACTCAGATCCAATTTTGTAGTGAGTGGTTGCAAAGCCTGGGAATCTCTGTTTTAGTGACTCGTGAACCGGGCGGAACTTCTTTAGGGTTGCATTTAAGGCGCTTGTTACTGGAAAAATCACCAGATCAACCAATTGCTGATAGAACAGAATTATTGTTATACGCTGCTGACCGATCGCAACACGTAGAAGAAGAACTCAGACCTAATCTTGCAGCTGGGAAAACTATACTGTGCGATCGCTATACCGACTCTACCATTGCTTACCAAGGTTATGGTCGCGGTTTAGACATGAGTTTGATTGGTCAGCTCAACAGCATTGCTACCAATGGCTTAGAAAGTGATATTACCCTATGGCTTGATCTTGATGTTGAGGTCGGATTAGCCCGTAAACGCGGAACATCCACAACCCTAGACCGCATCGAACAAGAAGCGATCACCTTTCATCGTCGGATTCAGCAAGGATATGCTGAGTTAGCTAAAATACACCCATACAGAATTGTACGTATAGATGCCAACGCCGATGTAGAAATAGTCCACAAACAAGTTCAAAAAATTTTAATTGAGAAGCTAAAAGTAATTTAATTGAGTATAATAAAGACATAACCCCTAACCCCCTAACCCTAATCCCCATAAATTCTGACTTCCAGAATTTATGGGGATTTAAAGTTTATTACCAGGGAAAGAAGGAGGATACGGGGGACAAAACAAGTCAAAAGTCAAAAGTCAAAAGTCAAAATTAAGAACTTTTGATTTTTGCCCAATGCCCAATACCCAATACCCGGTAATTTATGCCCCGATGAGTTGAGCTGAGGTTGGAATCATGGCTGGATCAATGGTAATTCCCAATCCTTCTGCCACACGACGACCGTAATTTACATCTGCTCGGAAGAAATGGCAAAGTAGGCGCATCTGAATCTCACTTCTTGCTTGACTCAAACTGCCTACAATGTTTTGGATCAGACGCTGTTGTTGGTCGGGTGTCATGAGCCGATAGAGGTCTCCAGCTTGGGTATAATCGTCATTACCTGCACGGTGGTCATAGCGATCAACTTTGACATTGCCTAAGTCCAAAGCTGGCTCTGCATAAGCACAATTTTGCTTCGGTGTATCCTCGTAGCTGTTGGGTTCATAGTTCGGTGTGCTACCCCCATTGTTGCCCAATGCCATCGCGCCATCACGCTGGTAGTGCATCACCGGACACTTTGGTTGATTGACGGGTAATTGTTGATAGTTGGCACCGATACGATAGCGGTGAGCATCGGGATAAGACATAATGCGGGCTTGCAATACCTTATCGGGAGAGAAGCTAATCCCAGGAACGACGTTAGAAGGAGAAAAGGCCGCCTGCTCAACTTCTGCAAAATAGTTTTGCGGATTGCGGTTGAGTTCGAGAATACCCACGTCAATTAAGGGATATTCGGAATGCTTCCAAATCTTGGTCAGATCAAAAGGATTATCCTGATGGTGTGCTGCTTGTTCTTCAGTCATTACCTGAATGCAGACTCGCCATTTAGGATAGTCGCCGCGCGCGATCGCTTCAAATAAATCACGGGTTGCATGGTCTGGATCTTCTCCCTTAACCCGAATTGCTTCTTCTGCGGTAAAATTTTCAATTCCTTGGATGGTTTTAAAATGAAACTTGCACCACACTCGTTGACCTTGAGCATTGATCAGGCTGAATGTATGGCTACCATAGCCGTTCATGTGCCGATAGGTTTTGGGAGTACCGCGATCGCTGAATAAAATTGTTACCTGATGCAGAGCTTCTGGGCTGAGTGACCAGAAATCCCACATGGCGTTGGCATCTTTGTAATTAGTTTGGGGATTGCGTTTTTGTGTATGAATAAAATCAGGAAACTTGAGTGGATCACGGATAAAAAAGACTGGTGTATTATTGCCTGCTAAATCCCAGTTACCTTCTTCGGTATAGAACTTGACTGCGAAGCCTCTGGGGTCACGTTCTGCATCAGCTGAACCTTTTTCGCCTCCCACAGTAGAGAATCTCAGCAGAACTTGGGTTTGTTTGCCAATCTCGGAAAAAACTTTGGCTTTACTGTAACGAGTAATGTCCTGAGTGACGGTGAACGTGCCAAATGCAGCGGCTCCTTTAGCATGAACAACACGCTCAGGAATCCGTTCTCGGTTAAAGTGAGCTAGCTTCTCCATCAGGTGAAAATCCTGCATCAACACAGGGCCACGCTCACCTGCTGTTAAAGAATTCTGATTATCTGCAACTGGAATACCATCGGCGGTTGTCAATGTTTTGGGATCAGCCATGTGGGTGATATCTCCATCAATTTAGTTTAAACGTTGCTGTTTCTGCTCATGAGGTCGAGATTGAGCTGATGAACAGGATATTATCCATATTCGTTATGAGTTCGTTTTTATTATTGTAGTCGTAATGACTTTGAGTTATTGGGCTTGAAACAGAAATTGCAATAAACTGTAATATTTAAACTTCATCCATCTTGAAAACTGGAGTTTGTTAAAAAGATAAGTTTAGTTTGTCTGCTTTAAAAATTTTTAACCAGTGAAGTTCGTAATTTTACAAACAAACTTATGAATCTGTATAAAATCTTTCTTAATTCAATTGAAGCAAGAAAAGTCATATTTTTATTCACTGTGGTGTACGCACCTCATGATGGATAGTTAACTGGGAGATTGCGACTTCCACTTCCTGTTTGACCATTTTTCTCATATCCATAACAATAGATGGTGTAGACAAAGCGATCGCTTCTACTTCCTGTCTAACTATCTCTCTGATATCTACACTCATAGACGTTTGAGATGAGACTGTAGACGTACCAAGAACATCCCTGAGCAACCTAGCCGCAGTTTGGTTTAGTGACTCATCTTCAGAAGTTTGTAGTGCTGACAGTGCTTGAATTTCGACTTCACTTAACCGAAACGAGATGACTTTACTAGGCATTCTGTAGACTGATGTATACGTAGTTGTATACATGGTAAAGTCTTATTTATAAATTGTCTACGTTGTCGTCTACAACAAATTGTAGACAATTTGTATACCATAAAATAGAATAATTAGCGATTTCAAAAAAAAACAACTATTATGGCATTTGCCGAACCAAACCCCAATGAGCCTACTGATACTAAGTTGCATTCCTTGATGCATTTTGGGCAAGCAGGGGTAGCTGGGGAAGAAGAAAAAACTTCCCCAGACTCCCCAGATCAGTCTCTACAAGATTCCACAAATTCGTATGAGGCTGCTCCTCCACTTCAAACCCCATCTGCTGACGAGCAAGTTAATCAGAATACTGAAGCACAACCAGAAATTGAAGATTCAGGAGCTATCTTTCAAGCAGTTGGGGTGATTACTGGGGAGGTCAACTTAACTGAGGATGGTAAAAACACTGTTACCATCGGCCGCTCTCAATACCCACTTTTTTATGTTCCCCGAAAGCGCAAAGTATTTGAAGCCCTCCAAAAAGAAATCGAAGCGACAGGTAATCGAACTCAACGTCTGGTTGTTTATCCAAAAGCAATTCATTTTCCACGCAAAGATCAACCACATCGCATTGCTTTTCAGCTAGTTGGCTTTGACAAAGGGCGATTTGAAGAAGCAGTTTCAGCAGAGTTACTAGACCTAGAGTTTAAATTCTCAGGACTATGGCAGTTTATTCCTGTTTGTCCTACTCCTTGTATCTCCGTTTTTCGTAACTTTACTCGTGAAAGACTCGAATATATTAAGCAAGCCGAGCCTGCTCAAAAGGTAAAATTCATGAAGGCTAGTCATTTACCCTTGCTTTGGAAGGATGCACCAGTCAGACCCTTTAGATTTAATCCCAAAGCTCCTAAAGAAGATCAAGGACAGCCAACATTTGTCACCTTGAAGGCGAAATTTCTGCCTGGGCGTGATGTTTTCGGTTTTGTCGCACTATTAGCTCCACCCCAAGAAACTGCACCCAGATTTCTCAAAGCATCCAAAAAGGATAAAGCTACCGCCCTGCAAGCATCTCAGAAAGATAAGCCTAGAGTACAGCAAGTACAGCAGCCAACTCCAAAAAATAATTCTGATGAGCGCAGCAACCGTCAGCAAAAACCAAGCCAAAAACCTATTTTGAAGAAAAAATAGGATGATGAAAAACTTGGTACTAGAGATTCGCTCAAAACGGCAGTAGATTTCTCAAACTGCCTAACTAGATTGCTGAATTACTCTATTACGGCTGTTTCAATACGTTCATTCTCTTATGATGCAGTACGTTTGTGGCTATAAGCTGCTCAATCAGGGGCGCAATACCAGATCAATCAAGATGAGTTAAGACATATCTCAGCAGTAGTTTTGAGATCAGTGAAAAAAACAGAAAATGTCAGCAGCAGCACAGTTGAAAATACTGGCTTGGCTCATAATGAGCGATCGCTGTTTGATTTTATTGCTTGATAGGTAATAGAGGGGCAATTCCCCTCAAGCAGATGCAATGAGTATCGTTTAGGATTTAATAGAATATAATTTGGTTTTTGAGGAGAAAATCATTCAAGATAATTTAGAATAAGGTCAAAAATACTCAAGTTCTGAGTATTTGTATATACCTATTATTAGGTATTTATTTAGCTACGATCTGTTTCAAGCTGTTTGGTGTGTAGGTGAAACAGAAGATTAAGGATATTATTATGACACATAAAATCTCTTTAAGACAGCCCAGGAATATCATCAACGCGATCGCAGGGTGTTTAACCTTCTTAGCTGCTGTAGCGGCTGTACAAAGCGAAAATCCAAATGCAAAAACACTTGCTTGGATTGTAGCTGTCAGCAGTGCTGCGATCGGCATAGTCAATGAAGCCAGTTCTCATCTATATGAAGACAACGCCAATAATCAGATAGAAGCTTTTATTAAACCTAGAGAGCAGAAAATTGCAGAATTGACCAAGGAAGTAGAGATTAAACTCGGAGTTGAAAACCGATTAAGACTAGAGCAGTCAGTGAACAAAAAATTGTTAGATACAATTACAAATCTCAAGGCTGAACTAGAAGTTTATCAAGGGAAAGCAGAGGAAGAAAAACTATTTGCCGATGCTGTTATAGATAAATTCTTATTCAATATCAAAGAAATTTTAAATTCTCATATTGAAGAATGTATTGAAAAACTGAAAAAATCCATAGATACCAAAATCAAACAAATTAAAGATGAAAGAATTATCAAAAGATTGAATAAATTTAAAACCGATCTTGAAATAAAATCTGTTAGTTACAAAAACTTGATAGCACAAATTGAAAGGAATGATAATCTTGTTTTTGTCAACGAGACGATAGAAATATATAATCAAATTCATGCAGATTTAGCATGTTTAAAAGTTAAATTTATCAAAAGTTTAAGTGTTAGCGAACGTCTGCAATTTCAGAATGCTATTAACCAGGAAAAAGCCAAAAACGCGTTGTCAAAAATAGCAGAATTTCACCAACACGGTTATACCGATGTCTTAGCAAAACTAGAAGAATCTGAGCGATTAGCTGCCAAGAATGAGCAATATATCAAAAACGTAATTGCAGAGTTAGAAAAAGCTATGGAGCGACTAGCTCAGAAAGAAGAGGAAATTAAAGCTCTCAAACGTCCTCAGTATTGGTCTACACCAACTCGTGATGACCAATGGTTAGCAAATATTATTATTGGTTATTTTGAACAATTAGGAATTATCCTAGACCGCGCTCACAATGATTCTGAACCGTGGCAAGCAACTTTATATTTTCACATTGATCGAAATAAACGTTTAATTACAGCGAAAGACCTGAATGAACATTCTAAAAATATAGAACAGCTAGGCTATACACTCAACAGACCGGAGTTCAAATTTGATAGTGAGTCAGGACTGATGAGTGTTTGGGTACAAATAGCTAGTGATCCTGCTCAGAAAATTCTGCCATTTATTAGGATTGCCAGAGATTAGTGCAATTTTACTTATTTATCTGCTAATGAGCGTTGCTAGTTAGCTTTATTTGTGCTGATCTACTTAATAGATACGCTGTGCTATGTCAAAATGAAGATGACTAATAATCTCGTGAGCGATCGCTCCCAAAGCTCCCCTAAAGCTATACATAAGGATTGATCTGAGCAATGGCAGAAGAAACCAATCACAATGAAGCGGGAGAGGTGGCTCCCAGCACCGTTGACAAACAGGCTCCCACTGTCGCAGAACAAAACGCTCCCAGCACCGATTCTCCTGAAGCGACAGATATTCCCACTTCCAACGCGCCAGATCCAAAAGCGGTAAACCCAGAAACCAACCCAAATGCTGCTAAAACTAAAACTGCACCACCAAAGCGGGAAAAACCCGCCGCCGCAGATAAAGCCGCAGATGGAGAAAAACCAGCCGCCGCGAAAACAGCAAAAAAAGAAAAACCACCAGCAGTTGAAGATAAGCCATTTTCAGAGTTTATCCAACAATATTACTTGCCTGCTGTAGAAAAAGCTGTAGCCCAAGAAGGGGTAAAAAACTTACAAATTTCTTTTGTAAAACAGCAGATTCCAATCAAAGGAATGGAACAACTCGGTGACTGTTGGCAAATAGTTGGTAACTTTTCAGATGGTGTGCGCCACTTCAACTTATATTTTCCTGATGAAGATATTCAAGGGAAAAAAGCCTTTTCCTGCAATGAAGGGAAACAGCCTAGTACTCTAGAATCATTCTTAATTGATGAGCGCAAAATTACACTAGATTTGCTGGTGTATGGTTTGATGCAGCGTTTGAATGGTCAAAAGTGGCTGGGGAGAAATTAACCTAGTTCATAGAAATGGTAGGTAACAGCTCCAGTCATGGGGTCGTTATCTATCCTTACATAACCTGATTTCAGTAAATCTTTTAAAGCTGTTTCAACTTCTGCAAAGCTGGCTCCAGTTGCTTTTACACCTTGAGTTACGGTGATCATCCCACCTCGACTTTCTGCTGTTTCGATGAGTTTGAGGACGAGTTGATTGCCAGTAGGATGATATACTTCGGAAGCCACTACAGCTTGTTCCAAAGGTACACCAAAGGGTGACACACCCGCTTTTAATCTGAGTCTGAGTTCATGTTCATCTACCATGTTGGGGATGAAAAACAAATCTATAAACTGACCGATGCCAAAAAAACCATAAGTTACTAACCATAACAAGCCTGTACCAATTCTGCCATTATATAAACGATGTAGTCCTCCCAATCCGAAAAACCAAGCTGCACTTAAGATATAGGAGACAACAAGACGTTCTTGGTGGTCTTTGTCGGTATGATTTTCTGCCTTCATCTTTTTTTATCCCTTGGACTCTTCGCTCTTGCTTTTTAGACAGTTTTCTTATTATTTTTTGTTTCTTGCGGAAATAGACTTTGATATGAGATTTTGTCGTAGCGACAAGTTTATGTAGACATAAAGATTTCTCTACTGATAAAAATATGGCTTAAACCGCCTGTATCTGGGTAGTTTTGAGGTAGTTAGCGGTTCTAAACATAATTATTGCGACTATGTTTTGACTGAATGCCGACCCACTTAATCCTAAGATAACTAAATTGTCAGAAAATTACATAATTTATAGTGAAAAAAAATACATAATATTAAATTTTATTTCATATTTTGGCGCTAGTCCGTTCAGGGACTTCCAATTACAGGAGTAACCCAACATTAACCAGACTATAATGTTGGGTTTCGCTGTCGCTACACCCAACCTACAAAACTTGATTTTGAAATTGAGTTTATGTCATTGGTTTTTTCTATTACTGATTACCGACACGGGCGAATAATATAAGTGTTCAAACGGACATGATATTACTTGTGTTCTATCTCTTTCATTCATAAAATAGGGCAGACGAAACGCCTACCCCAAAATTCAATCAAATTATTCGCGGTGTGGTTGGAGCAGGGAGGGAGGAAATGTTTAACAACCAACCATTAACCACTAACCATTAACTACTAACCAATAGCTTTATTTATGTGCGTGTGAAACCTCCGTGACGCCAGTGTTTCCATGAGCAGTTTTGCCGTTTTTACCATTGGTATGATTTACATGACCATTACTGTTGCGGGGTTGAATTACACCGTAACCACCGTGGTTGCGTTCGTAAATCACATTAATTTCACCTGTTTCGCTGTTGTGGAACATGTAGAAATCGTGTCCCACCATTTGCAACTGTTCTAAGGCTTCTGTAACAGTCATTGGCGGCATGGCAAAATATTTTGTCCGAACCACTTCTTCAGGTAATTCGGGAGCGCGATCGCCAATTAAATCTGTGACTACTGTCTGTTGTACTACTCCTTCAATGGTTGTTTGGGCATGAGTTTTCTTCTCATGGCGCCGCTCTTTATATTTACGCAATTGACGAGCAATTTTGTCTGCTACTAAATCTATACTGGCGTACAAGTTCTCGCTGCTCTCCTCGGCACGGATGACATTTCCGTTGGCATAAATTGTAACTTCTGCCGCTTGCTTCGGATTAATTCGGGGATTGCGAGCTACGCTCAAGTGTACATCCACTTCATTTGTGATGTTTTGAAAATGACTCACCGCCTTTTCAATTTTTTGATGTACATATTCTCTGATTGCATCGGTGATTTCAATATTTTTGCCGTGGATGACAAGCTTCATGTAAACTCTCCCGCTCAAAGCTCTTGATTTGTATTTGTTTTGGAGAATAAAGATAAGGTATGTAGAGACGTTACATGTAACGTCTTGCGGTTAAGGTCTATATACTGCCGCCGAAATTGGGAAATTCCTAACGTACTGGTGATGCGACTACCCTAAGCCAAATTTAGGTGAGTACTTACTCATGCCTAGTCTGAATCAATTTAGGAATCTCTGCAATAGCTCCAAGTGTAAAAAAGGCTCATGGATATTCACGCAGATATCGTTAGCTTTGCTTCTCCAACATGGGCTGCATTCGCTTTTCATAGACAATAGGCGTCTTATTGTGAGTTTTATCCCTTTTTTCAATGGAAAACAATTGAGTTAGAACCCATCAGCCAGTCCATTTATTTTTATTTCTCTCGGCGTGATGGTGATTGTAGAGAATTCCTCCTAACAGCATTGAGGTTAAATCTAGGTTATATATTCAAACTAGCACTTTGTATTTTACAAAACCGCTTCCCTTTACTTTCCTTTAAGATCCTTTGCATAGCTTGAAATTTCTCTTCTTTATTTGTAACTTTCTATACATTTCAATCTGGAAATTAGTTGTTTTTTGGTATGAACCGTAGTATTCCTTCACACAGACACCGATGTTTACTATATGACCAAGGATTATTGCCATACTTGGATGCTTTGGAGTGGCAGCGATCGCTTCTGCAAGAGCGCATCAAAAACCCCAATCTAGACGACGTGTTAATCCTGCTAGAACATCCGCCTGTATACACTTTGGGGCAAGGAGCTACCCCGGAATTTCTCAAATTTGACCTTGACAAAAATACGTATGATGTGTATAGAGTTGAACGAGGTGGAGAAGTTACTTACCATTGTCCCGGTCAACTAGTAGGGTATCCAATTTTAAATTTGCATCGTTATCGAAAAGACTTGCATTGGTACTTGCGGCAATTAGAAGAAGTATTAATTCGCGCATTGGCAATATATGGTTTAGTCGGAGAGCGGATTTCTGGTTTCACTGGTGTTTGGCTAGAAGGACGCAAAGTCGCTGCAATTGGTATTAAAGTCAGCCGTTGGATTACCATGCATGGCTTTGCATTAAATGTTTGTCCTGACATGACAGGCTTCGAGAAAATTGTACCTTGCGGTATAGCTGATAAACCTGTAGCTAGTTTAGCCGATTGGATACCTGACATAACTTGCCAGCAAGTACGCGTTACTGTAGCCCAGTCTTTTGCTGAAGTCTTTGATGTCGAATTTAGTTATCAGAAATTGGGGATCGGGGACAAGGAGAACAAGGAGGACAAGGGAGAATATTTTTGATTGATTCACTGCGTCTCCCACTCACCGCGTCACTTCCTCACTTCCGCATTCAGGCGACTGAGAAAATTACGCAGGCGATCGCTTTGAGGGTTTGAAATCACTTCATTAGCTGGGCCTTGTTCTGCCACAATGCCTTTATCCATAAAAATGACGCGGTGAGCAACTTCACGAGCAAATTGCATTTCGTGGGTGACAACTATCATCGTCATCCCCTCGGTTGCTAGTTGCTGCATGACTTGCAAAACTTCCCCTACCAGTTCCGGATCTAGGGCGCTGGTGGGTTCATCGAACAGCATAATTTGAGGATTCATGCATAAACTTCGAGCTATAGCTACCCGTTGTTTTTGTCCACCAGAAAGCTGTTCAGGATAAGCTGATGCTTTGTCAAATAGTCCAACTTTTTCGAGATAAAACCCTGCTTGTTGACTGCTTTCTTTGCGGGTTTTACTTAATACTTTACAAGGCGCTAGTATTAAATTTTCCAAAACAGTCAGGTGGGGAAACAAGTTGAATTGTTGGAAAACCATACCAACTTGGGTGCGTAATTGTCGCAGTTGCTTTTGATTGAATTGGGGATGGGATAAATTAATACCGTTGACTATTAAATGTCCGCTATCAATTTTTTCTAAGCGGTTGAAGCAACGCAGTAGGGTACTTTTTCCGCAACCAGAGGAACCAATCACAGCAACTACTTCACCCCGATAGATTTCACCACTAATACCTCTGAGGACTTTGAGGGAACCGAAGTTTTTTTCGATGTTATGAAATGCGATCGCGGGAGTAAAAGAATTCATGGGGAGAAAAGATTGGTGTTAGGTTTAGTTTATTTAAAAAACCACAGAGATGCAGAGGACGCAAAGGAAGAGAATATGAGGGTTTTAGGTTGGTTGCGGTTTGGTTTGGTTGCGGGGTTGTGTTGTTTGTTGTTGCTTGGTGGTTGCAATTTTAACGAAAATGTGAGTGGTACGGGAAAAACTTTGAAGGTAGCGACGGAACCAGCATTTCCACCTTTTGAGTTTATCGGAGAAGGTGGTCAACCCGAAGGTTTTTCTTATGATTTGATGAGAGCGATCGCTCGCGCTGCTAATTTTAAAGTTGATTTTCAGAGTATACCCTTTGATGGGATTATTCCAGCGTTACAAGCAAAAACGGTGGATGCGGCGATTAGTTCAATTACTATCACAGAGGAACGAGCGAAAGCGGTTTCTTTTTCACGTCCTTATTTTAAGGCAGGGTTAGCGATCGCTGTGCGTGCTAATAATCAAGATATTACTAATTTTGCAAGTTTGCAGAATAAAAAAATTGCTGTTCAAATTGGTACTACTGGCGCGAAAAAAGCTCAGAGTATTCCTGGAGCGCAAATTCGCAGCTTTGATTCTGCACCATTAGCATTGCAAGAGTTAGCAAATGGTAATGTGGATGCGGTAATTAATGATGCACCAGTAACTTTATACGCAATTAATACGGCTAATCTCCAAGGAATTAAAGTTGTTCAGCAATTATTAACAGAGGAGTATTACGGTATTGCTACGGCAAAAAAATCACCAAATTTGACATTAATTAATCAAGGTTTGACTAGTGTGTTAAAAAATGGTGAATATGCCCAAATTTATCAAAAATGGTTTAAAGCAACGCCACCTAATTTACCTGAAAAATCACCCTTTACTAATGATACTGGGACTGGAGTATCTGCACTAGCTTCTTCTATAAGTATAATTTTAAAATTTATTCCAATTTTGTTACAGGGTGCTTTAGTAACGTTACAACTAACAATAATGACTGTAATTTTAGGTTTAGTTGGCGGTTCTTTAATTGGAATTATCCGCAATTCTCAGTTTAAACCTTTACGTTGGATAGCACGAGGGTATATTGACTTTTTTCGAGGAACGCCGTTGTTAGTGCAAATTTTTATGATTTATTTTGGTATACCTGCGATTACGCAAGAGCTTGGTTTTACATTTAATTTTAATCGCCTAGTAGCAGCAGTCATCGCATTAAGTTTAAATTCTGCTGCTTATATAGCAGAGATTGTCCGTGCTGGGATTCAATCTATAGAAATAGGACAATCAGAAGCTGCACAATCATTGGGTTTAAGTTCTTTACAAACTATGCATTACATCATTTTTCCCCAAGCTTTTCGGCGCATGTTACCACCTTTGGGTAATGAGTTTATTAGTTTGCTGAAAGATACGAGTTTAGTATCTGTAATTGGTTTTGAAGAATTATTCCGTAAAGGACAATTAATAGTTGCAGATAATTACCGCGCCTTTGAAATTTATACCGCTGTCGCTTTAATATATTTATGTTTAACATTGCTTTCTTCCCAAGCATTTAGTAAATTAGAAGCTTGGATGAATCCTGTAAGAAAATTATGAATTATGAAAATATCCATAGATGCACACAGACAAACACAGAATAATTTATCAATCATCCCGCCTTATACCAATTCTTTATGAAGATACATAAAAAGAACCCCACCGCCTGCGGCAACCCCCCTCTGTCCCCCCTTGCCAAGGAGAGATTAAAGGGGGGTGGGAGGTTGGGAGAGGTCAAAATAATGTGCAGTTTCATATGAAATTGGTATTAAAACAAATCAAGTAAGCTAAAAGCTTAGTAAATAAGCTTTTAACAAAATACGGTTCAGTTAAGAAGAAATGTAGGTTGGGTTTCGCTTGCGCTCAACCCAACAAAGCCTTGATAATGTTGGGTTACTCTGCGATCAGCCGCGCAGGGCGCGTCTACGTTCCTCAAACGCCAGGTGCTACAACTCTTG
>NZ_JBHFLM010000006.1:0-37493 GCF_041928655.1 Pelatocladus sp. BLCC-F211
CTTCAACACGCCGATGATTATTCCTACTGGGATTGCTCAATTCTATCAAATTAGAGACTGCGGCTCAAGCCGCAATGTCGCTTTTCCGCCCCTGGCTAAAGCCGAGGGGCTACCAAGCTCCCGGAAACTTTACGTGTAGTCAAAGCACTCTGAAAGCCTATCCCCAAGATCGATTTATCACCTTTTCCTCTATCCTCCTTGACCGAAAATAATGGGATACAAGCCCCGTCCTTCTAGGACGGCTTTTCGACTATTGTGCTAGAATTTGGATAGTCGCCATAGGGCATTGGGAGACTTTAAACGAACGTCGAGGGATGATAAGACTATTTCGGTAGCACAACCCAATGAAGCGTTAAGGAATCCTTGGACTTTAGGACAAGGAGGTATGTCAAAAAGGCACAGTTTTCTTAACTTATCACTGATGGTGGTTGGTTGTTAATTTTTCCAAACAACAAACAACCACCAACAAATAACAAACCTAATTACTTCCACTTCACAGCGACTAATTCTGCCAGGTCGAGAACGCGTTGGCTATAACCCCATTCGTTGTCGTACCATGCCATGACTTTTACCATGTCACCGCCCATTACCAGTGTCAAGCTGGCATCAATAATGGAAGAAGCATCAGTACCTTGATAATCTGAGGACACCAGTTGTAGTTCGCTGTAGTCCAAAATACCTTTTAGCTCATTTTCAGAGGCACTTTTGAGGGCTGCGTTGACTTCTTCAGTAATAGTTGACTTCTCGACTTGTACCACAAAATCCACCATTGAAACATTGGGGGTGGGTACACGCAATGCTACACCATTCAGCTTGCCTTTGAGGGCTGGCAGTACCAACGCTACAGCTTTTGCTGCACCGGTGGAAGTAGGCACAATGTTAATAGCCGCAGCACGCGCACGGCGTAGATCACGGTGAGAAGCATCTAGCAAGCGCTGATCACCTGTGTAGCTGTGGGTAGTGGTCATTGTACCTTTGATGATGCCGAATTTCTCGTGCAGCACCTTAGCAATGGGAGCCAAGCAGTTAGTGGTACAGCTGGCGTTGCTGATGATGTGGTGTTGGTCGTGATCGTAATTGTGATGGTTTACGCCAATTACGAAAGTACCATCTTCGTTTTTCCCTGGGGCGGTAATTAGAACCTTCTTGGCTCCAGCATTCACATGCTTCATCGCCCCTTCTTTAGCGGTAAATACCCCTGTAGCCTCGATAATTAGGTCAATTTCCCACTCTTTCCAGGGCAAGTTTTCTGGGTTGCGATCAGATACACATTTTACGGTCTTGCCGTTGGCGATAATCGAGTTATCATCAGCAGTAATGTCAGCATTTTTTAATTTCCCTAGCATCGAGTCATACTTGAGCAGGTGAGCGTTGGTTCTAGGATCTGAGGTGTCATTGATAGCAATCAGGTCAATATTGCTATTCTCTCTACCTAACCAACAGCGCATAAAGTTACGACCGATGCGCCCGAAACCGTTAATAGCAACTCTAATCACAGCGTCTTGCCCTCTGTTATATATGCCTAATTAAATCTTATGGTTGACCCCGATCATATCGCAAAGGGGGGAGTATATATAACTATAAAATGCGAGATCCCAAAAAAAATTTTAAATTTTTTTAATTAGGGGATCGGGAATCAGGGATCGGGGATCGGGGACAAGGAGGACAAATCAATTAAAAATTAGAAATTAAAAAATTAAAAATTAAGAACTTGTTGCCCAATCCCCGATCCCCACTTCAAGCATAGAGATTATGGTCAGCTATATAACTTCGGACTGATTCCGGGACTAGGTAACGAATCGATTGGCGATCGCGACACAAGTTACGAATCATACTTGAAGAAATTCCAACCAAAGGGGTATGCAATAAGCACCATTTTATGCTATAAAACTGCTTTGCCAGTTTTTGCTCCACCTCCTTGCAGATTAAATCAGTTTGAGTTATACATTCACTACCAACAGATCGGGGTGCGATTAACCAATCACATAATTGTGCTAATTCCTGTCCGCGATACCACCGAGGTAACGTTTGGAAGGTATCTAGGCCAACAATCCAATACCAATGAGTATTGGGATAAAAAGTGGCTAAATCAATCAGAGTATTGATGGCATAAGAAGTACCGGATTGCAATTGCTCAATCGGCGAAACAGCAAATGCTGAGTTGTCTGTTGTCGCTGCTTGCAGCATTGCTAAACGATGTTGAAACAAAGCCGCTTTTTTATGAGGAGGATCTGCTGATGGCACCCAAATAATCTTTTCTAGGGGTACTTGATTGAGAGCAGTTTCGGCTACGATGAGATGTCCCCAATGAACAGGGTCAAATGTGCCACCAAAAATTGCGATTTGTTGCATCCACTCTCTTTAATTTATCTTGAGTTGATCTCAAAGTAATTAACCATCAGTCTACTATTGTAGCTAATTCCAGGAATGAAACCAAAGTTATGTGTTTGAAAATACAGTTCTATATTTCCCGAAGATGCAGAAATTTGCAGAATAAACATAATATTAGTTCAGGAAGAGAAAAACCACTAACGAGGTTAAAATCATCCTAAAGTAATGTCATCTGAGCATCAAAATCAACTAATCATGAGTATGAGATTTACACAGAGGTAGTATCGATAAAAAACAAAATCCTGTTATGATACGCGTGTTATTTGTGATGATGGTGTGGTGTGGTGTTAGAGGAGTAATCGATGAAAAATTCTGTAGACTTTAGCGGTAGACCATTTCATTTTATTGGGATTGGTGGCATAGGTATGTCTGCTTTGGCATACGTGCTAGCAAAACGACAATTGCCAGTTTCTGGTTCGGATCTTCGTCCAAATCATATAACTTGTAAATTGGAATCTATCGGTGCTCATATTTTTGCCAAGCAAGAAGCAAGCAATTTGGAATTCTTTCGTCCCAAAGAGAATGAAAATCAAGTAGTCTTAAATACTCCAAATCATGTGTCAACTGATAAAGTGGCACAATTACCACAAGTAATTTGTTCAACAGCAATAAATACTAATAATCTGGAATATAAAGCAGCATTAGAATTAGGCTGCCCAATTTTCCATCGTTCAGATGTATTGGCAAATTTAATTTCTGAATATGACAGCATTGCAGTTGCTGGAACTCATGGCAAAACCACCACTAGTAGCATGATTGGATATATGTTACTGGAAGCGGGTCTTGACCCCACGATTTTAATTGGTGGTGAAGTTAATGCTTGGGAAGGTAACGCTAGATTAGGGCAAAGTCGCTATTTAGTAGCAGAAGCAGATGAATCAGACGGTTCATTAGTCAAACATGCCCCAGAAATCGGTGTAATCACGAATATTGAACTAGACCATCCTGATCACTACGACAATTTAGAAGAAGTAGTGGAGATTTTCCATACCTTTGCTAAAAGTTGTCAGACTCTAGTGGCTAGCATTGATTGTGCAACGGTGCGCGATCGCTTTCAACCAACAATTAGTTATAGCTTATATTCAGACGCAGGTGCAGATTATACCGTTACAAATATAGATTATCGTGCGGATGGCACTACCGCTTTAGTTTGGGAGCGGGGCAAAGCCTTGGGTGTGTTAAAGTTACGTTTGCTCAGTCGCCACAACCTCAGCAACGCTCTAGCAGCAGTGGCCGTTGGTCGCGTTTTGGGATTAGAATTTGGTGAAATTGCCAAGGGTCTTGCAACTTTTGAAGGTGCAAGACGCCGCTTTGAGTTTCGGGGTGAAGCTCATGGTATCACATTTATTGATGACTATGCTCATCATCCCAGCGAAATTCGGGCAACTTTGGCCGCTGCACGTCTGCAAGCAAGGCCAGGACAAAGGGTAGTCGCCATCTTCCAACCCCATCGCTACAGCCGCACACTGGCATTTTTAGAAGAATTTGCCGAATCTTTTACCCATGCTGATGTAGTTATACTCACTGACATTTACAGCGCCGGGGAAGTCAACTTAGGACAGGTAAGCGGTGAACAACTAGCACAGGAAGTTGCCAAACATCATCCGCAAGTTAAGTATCAAGCAAACCTCGGTTCTATGTGTGATTTCTTACAGCAAACACTACGTTCTGGAGACTTAGCGTTGTTTTTAGGAGCTGGAAATTTAAATCAGGTAATTCCGGAGGTAATTGCTACACTTCGTCAGCCAGCTACAGCAACATCCTAAAAGTTTCACAAACTAGTTTCTCTATCTGGCATGGTGTCAGTTTTGTAACTTTCTTTGATTGCATCAAAAAATTACCGTGTTCCTACGGTGGATAAACATCAAAATAAAACAGATTCTGGTAAATATGGTAATTTCCCAGGCAGCTGTAGATGTCTGCACAAATTCTGGTGTGACTGTAAATAAACAACAAACGACTAATTCCGATATTAAGGAAATTCCTTTACTTGGTACTGACTGCGCGATCAAGCCACAAGTTCCTCTGTCAGCATATACCTCTTACAGAGTAGGAGGACCAGCAGAATGGTATGTTGCTCCACGTAACATTGAAGCAATGCACGCTAGTTTAAGGTATGCAAAAGAGCAAGGTTTACGAGTAACAATACTGGGAGCTGGTTCTAACTTGCTAGTAAGCGATCGCGGAATTCCAGGTTTAGTCATCGCTACTCGTCGCCTCCGTCAAACTTATTTTGACTTAGAAACAGGTCTATTAACCGTAGCTGCTGGGGAACCTATTCCCGGTTTGGCAATGGCAGCCGCAGAACAAGGATGGCAGGGCTTAGAATGGTCTGTAGGTATACCTGGAACCGTCGGTGGTGCTGTGGTGATGAATGCAGGAGCGCATAATAGCTGTATTGCAGATATCTTAGTCAGCGCTCAAGTACTTTCACCTGATGGCACTATTGAAACCTTGACTAGCGAGCAATTGGGTTATAGCTATCGTACTTCTATTTTACAAGGAAGCGATCGCATCATTACCCAAGCCACATTCCGAATGCAACCCGGTGCTGACCCCGCTCTGGTAATTGCAACTACCAAGCAACACAAACAACACCGGCTGACAACCCAACCCTACGACAAACCTAGTTGTGGTAGCGTCTTCCGCAACCCCAAACCCTATTCCGCAGGTTGGTTAATTGAACAAACTGGTTTAAAAGGCTTCCAAATTGGTAATGCACAAGTAGCACAACGCCACGCTAATTTTATCCTCAACTGCGGTGGTGCGAGTGCCTGGGATATTTTCAATCTCATTCGTCATGTGCAGTATCAAGTACAGGATCGCTGGTCAATTTTATTAGAACCAGAAGTTAAGATGTTGGGAGAATTCCCAGCAGTTTGTTGATTTAATAGTTGTGATTTAGCTATGATGACGAGCGTCAGCTTCTAGCTGGCGCTTTTGGTTGGTAGATAGTTTGTACAATCAGAGCAAAGCCAGTGGTTGAGATTAGACCAATCCAGCAATATCAAATCGAACAAGCCAAGCAAATAGTCATGGGAGTTTCCCTAGAAATTTGGCAAGGTGTACTGACCGAAGCAGATTTTAGGCGCTTTGATTCAATGTCTGATATCGAGAATGTGCAGTCACATTATTTTGACAATTGTGGTATGTTCTTGGTCTTGGTTGATGATCAGCAAGTTGTAGGGACTGGGGCGATTCGACGACTCGATGATGAAATCTGTGAACTCAAGCGAATGTGGTTTCTCAAAGAGTATCGAGGACGGGGGTTCGGCTGGAAAATGGCTCAAACGCTCTTCGATTCTGCACGGCAAGCAGGGTATCGGAAAGTCAGACTTGACCTAGCTAACGAAGAGCGACAACCACAAGCACTCAAACTTTACAGAAAGCTTGGTTTTTACTCGATTGAACGATATAATGATAGTCTATGTACTGTGTTCATGGAAAAGGTTTTATAAGCACTTAAGTGCTTACTACGAACTCTTTCCCTATCTATCCCCATGAACATAATCCACAAAGTAAAATTTAGGACTGAGCCAGAATTTTAACCAAGCATAAGCTGCAAGTCCAAGTAGGGCTGTGATCACTAGCGGTAAGCCAAGCTGGACTCGAAGTGCATCGGGAAGAACAGCAACTCCAGCAACAGTAATCGCAAAGTATGCTAAAAGTGCTATTTGTATACGTTGTACAACTTTCAGCGCACCTCGACAGCTACTGCAATGCTGCGTGTGTTGTTTGTAGCGATCCAAAACTTGTTCGCGATTTTCATTGATATTCCTGATTTCTGGAACACTTATTCCCACTTCACTCCACGGTAACTGTCCATGACAATACTTATCAAACCAGTTCCTATACTCAATCACTAAACGATCAGCACTGGTAGGTAGTTTATAGGCAATTTTCCAGCTTTGTGACGATTCTGTCTGTTGGAGAAAATACTCTTGTTGTTGTAGAAGCACCATATCTCCATCAAGAACTTCATTACGTTCGCTAACGTGATTCCACCAACGGGGTATGAGACGATGAACTGTTTTGGCAAAGTTACGAGGAAACTGAGCCACAATCCGAGATTTCCCAGGAGATACTGGCATACAATAGGTGACGAGTCCAATCTGCTTTCCAGCGTCACCAAACTTGATTGCATATTCCAACCGACAAGGTGGTTCAAAAGTAATTGTTGTTTGGAATCGTCCGATAGTACCTGCTTCAATCAAATTTGCTGTTGATTGCAGAATTTCAATTGGTATAGGTTTTGCTTGTGCGCGATCGCCCTGTACCCCATGATGAGCAAAAGGAACATGACTAGGATCGGCGACATTTTCTACTAGGATTTCCCAGTCATATTCCAAGTCACGTACAAAAGAAGACCAAACAAAACCTTTGCTTGCATCTACTTGCGGTGACAGAGGTAACGGTGTAGTCGCCGCTATATCGGCTGATTTAGCATCAGGCCACACCCAAAGTAAATCCTGTGCTTGACGAACTGGTAAGGTAACTGCACACAGGTTTTCTTTATTCTTACTCACAAGTTCTGGATTTTCCGCTTGGGGAATGTGAGTACAAATTCCTTGCTGATCAAATTGCCATCCATGATAGCTACACATCAAATTACCCGTTTTTTCGTCAATGCGTCCCTCACTTAAGGGTGCAAGACGATGGGGACATTTATCCAAAAATACGCGATAAGTCTGTGATGAGTGGGGTTTCCAAATGACTAAGCGCAGTCCCAAAAGTGTAATCGGTGTTGGTCTTTTCGGGTCTAGGTCTTCAACGGGTGAAAGCGGATACCAGTGCTGAAAAAAGTTGAATTCTGATTGCATTTGAACTTAGAGAAATTACCAGAGAACCTATGAGCTAAACTACATCCATCAATTCAAAATGCACTCTTTTACCAATAACCCTGGCAGCGCGATCTATAGTATCTAAGGTTACAGATGTGTTATTTGGGTCTAGAAGTCGATCAAGAGATGACCTACTTGTATTCATTTGTTTTGCCATCTCTGTTTTGGTTAAATTCCTTTGTTCCATCGTCTGTTTAACCTGCCAAGCGATAACCCGCTTGATAGCGATTAAGTTAATCTCTTCAAGTGTGCCTTCTTCTTCCAGAAGATCATCAAGAGACGAACCCACATATGGGTTTTTGTTCATCCTCCTGCCTCCAATTTCCGTTTGCGATCTAAAGCTAACTCCAGCTCTTTTTTTGGGGTTTTCTGAGATTTTTTGATGAATCCATGAAGTAAAATCATTTCCTCTTCATAAATACAGAACAAAACACGGGCAATTCGATTTTGAGGTAAATCAGTACGAACCTCAAATAACCCATCCCCCATTGGTCTGCAAGTTGGCATTCCAATAGGCCAACCAAACTCCACTGTTTTGATGTCAGTTCCAATTAAGCGCCGCTCTTCCTGATCTAAATCTTTTAACCAATCACGAACTGGCTCCTTGCCATTTTCATTTTGATAGAACCTTGCTGGAATTCGCTTGTCTGTCATCTATATCAAATCTGTCTCAATACACATGGTCGAATTAAAAATGCATTTCTGACACTTTATACTCGCCATACAAATTTAGCCAGTTTTTGATATTACATAACAGTTATTAATATATTTGTACCTTTTTTGGTACGAATAGTCAATACGGGCTTTCCCTTAACCTCTAAAGTATCTTTTAGTATCGCGATCACCTGCCTCTTAGCACTCTTCCATCACTTTGCTGAGAGAAATTTAACTTAACTTACTGCGCGTCAAAAACGATAAAATATTTTTACCAACTTTTGGAGCGTACACAAAAATTAACAGCCAAAACTATACTGTAGCTGAAATTCTCAATGGCAATCCCTTATCTGATTGAAGGCTAGTAGCGTGCGTTAGCAACAGCATAACGCACGCACAACTTTGTTGATTTTCTAGCCTCTCTTTCTACTAAATATTAAACTGCTGACGTTGATACAGCGACCAATACAAACCTTTTTGCTGCAACAAATCTGTATGTGTACCGCGCTCGATCAGAACTCCTTTTTCTAACACCAAAATTAAATCAGCACGTTTTAAAGGTGCAAAGCGGTGAGCAATTAAAAATACAGTCCGTCCTTGAGAAACTGTTTGCAAGTTTTGCAGTACCTGTTGTTCGGTTTCGCTATCTAGGGCGCTAGTAGCTTCATCTAATATCAAAATCGGTGCTTGGGAAAGAAACAACCGCGCTAGGGCGATGCGTTGGCGTTGTCCCCCAGATAAAGCTGTACCCCGTTCACCAACATTGGTTTCGTAACCGTGGGGTAACTCACTGATAAAGTCATGAGCAACAGCAAGTCTAGCAGCTTCTACTACTTGTTCTGCGGTAATTTCTGGATTCCCAAGGGTGATGTTATCCAAAATTGAACCGTTGAATAAAAAGTCTTCTTGCAAAACAACGCTAATCTGTTGACGCAAGGAAGTTAAGTCAGCACTTTTAATATCAAAACCATCTATCAGGATGCGTCCTGATTCGATTTGATAGAGGCGTTGCAAAAGTTTAGAAAGGGTACTCTTACCGGAACCACTACGTCCCACAATACCAACAAATTGCCCTGGCTGCACGTTAAAGGAAATACCCCGCAGCACAGGTTCAGTATTTTGGCGGTAGCGGAAAAATACTTGATCAAAAACGACTTGTCCTTTCAGGGGTGGTAAAACTAAACCTGTGCCTGGTTCTGCTTCTGGGGCGACGTTGAGAATATCGCCGATCCTGTCTACGGAAAGGAGGACTTGTTGCAGATTTTGCCATAGTTGTACTAATCTTAACAATGGGCCAGTCACTCTCCCAGAAAGCATTTGAAAAGCAACAAGTTGACCAACTGTCAGTTTGTTTTCAATGACTAACTTAGCACCAAACCAGAGAATGAGCAGGCTAGAGAAATTAGTTAGGAAGTCACCGATATTGCTGCTGATGTTAGAAGTGGTGGAAGCTTTAAAACCTGTGCGGATAAAACGAGCAAATAAACCTTCCCAGCGATCGCGCGCTACTGCTTCGGCTGCGTGGGCTTTCACCGAATGAATTCCTGTCACTGTTTCTACCAAAAATGACTGGCTATCAGCACTGCGGTTAAAGGTTTCGTTGAGCCAGTTGCGGAGAATTGGTGTAGCTACTAGTGTCAGAATCGCAAATAAAGGTAGCACCGCCAACGCCGTAAAGGTTAGGGGAATGCTGTAGTAGAACATTAATACCAAATACACCACAGCAAAAATGCTGTCTAACACCACAGTCAAAGCCGTACCAGTGAGAAACTGACGAATTTGTTCCAGTTCTTGCACCCGTGCAACTGTGTCTCCTACCCGCCGTGATTCAAAGTAAGCTAAAGGTAAGCGCATCAAGTGGCGAAATAACTGGGCGGACAAACTTAAATCTAAGCGTCGGGCGGTGTGAGTGAAAACAAATAACCGCAAAATCCCAAGTGCAGCCTCAAAAATTGCCACTAATAACAATGCGATCGCCATGACATCAAGAGTCGCCAAACTCTCTTGCACCATGACTTTATCGATCACAACTTGGGTAATGAGTGGCGTTGCTAACCCCAGCATTTGTAACGTCAACGACGCCAGCAACACTTCCCCTAATAGTCCCCGATATTGCCAGACAGCCGGTAGAAACCAATTGAGGTTAAATTTTTCCTGCTTTTGAATTAACTCTACTTGCCACAGTTGCCCATTCCAATACTCTTCTACCAATGACTGCGATAAAATTTCACAAGTGCGATCGCCATTGAGAGGATTGGCTATGAGTAAGCGATCGCCCCTGACAGCATAAACTACCACCCAGTTACCTTCAGCTTCCGGTGATTCACCCCACTGCAATAAAGCCGGAAATGACAATTGCTGCAAATCAATCCAACTCACTTGCAATCTTCGCAATACAAAGCCTAACTTTTCTCCTGCTTCTACAACATGTTTTGGCTGCTGTCCTCTGACTTGGCGCTGTACCCATTCCAACTTCACAGGTTGATCTAACTGTTGCGCCACCATTGTTAAACAAGCAGCAGCCGTATTCCGACTAGCAACAAACGGGTAAGTCTGCTGAGTGGAATTAGGGAACTGGGGGGAATGTGAGGAGTAGTTCTTATCTCCCTTGTCCTCCTTGTCTTCCTCGTCTCCCTCGTCTCCCTCGTCCCCTCCCCAAAACTCCTCAATTTGTGGTGTGGAAATTTCTGCCCATATTGTTACAGGCCAACGTACAACTACTACATCTTTGCTAGCAGCTACAGCTTTGCATTCGAGGGGTAATTTCTGCAAGCTACCAAACCAATCACCCGCTGTTAAAGTGGCTAGTGGTTTACCAACTCCTTCTTCTCGCAGGCGGACTTTACCACTGACAATCAAAAACTGATAACCTACCCCATCTTTTGGCCAGATTTTTTTTCCTAAACCGAAGCGTAGAGTTTCTGACTTTTGTTGCAATAGGGTTTGCTGATGTGAACTTAACCAACATAGCGGTGCTTGTGTCCAAGGTAGAGAGGCTAGCACCCTTGTATGTGAAGACTCATCATCTATCAGGTTTAATTCACTTGCAGTTTTACCGTTAGCTTCTGAATTTTCTCTGCTAGCCATTTCTCAAACAACTCATTCTGTAGTGCTTGCTTTAGTTGAGTATCTTCCAATGAAGCTGGCAAAATTTGTTCTAGACGAAACAAACCATAACGTTCTTCCAGCTCAATTGGCCCGACTATTTCCATTGGGCTTGCCACATCAATTGCTGCTCTGAGTGTATCAGGCAATGTTCCTCGGCTGACTGGGCCCATCATTCCGTTGACGATTCGATCATCTGTGAGTGAATATTCTCTAGCTAATCCTTCAAAGCTAGCTCCTTCCTCTATTTGGGCTTGTAATTCCTCGGCTAATTCCCGATTGTCTACAATAATTCGCGAAATTACCACCCGATCCAGGAAAATTTTCCTTTCGATGAAATATTCTGGCAGTTTGGGTTCTGTGATGACTGCTTTGAGTTTTTCTAACTTGAAGCCTAAAGCAACACTGGAGTGGAAAGAATCATAGTCTTTACCATTATTTTGTAGCCATTCTTGAAAACTTTTTGGATCTGTCAGTTGATTTTTGAGTCGAAAATCAATAATTGCTTGTTCAGTGAGAGCTGGGCTAATAGCTATATCTTCGCGAGTTTGTAATTCTTTTTCTATGACATATTGACGTAGAATATCCCCAATAAATTGTCCTAGTTTTCCAGCGTTTTGCAAATATTTTACTACTTGTCCAATCGAAATTTGTTGCTCATTAACAGTTAGAAAGGAAGAAGATTCCATAGGATAAATACGTAGATCTACGAAGAAGAGTAATTATACATTTTCCCCTCAGAGGAAATTCGTAATTTAGTTGACATTCTCATGCCAACTTTATATTGCCATGTTAAGACTTACAAGACAGAGTGGCAACTCTATCTTGTAAATTATTCGTAAAAATATCTACCTAGTATCGGAAAATAATTAGAACAGTCTCGCACAAACAACTAGAGTGTTTTAGGAAAAATAACTACGCATTCAAAATTTTCTGAAAATGCCACGTGATTATAATTACAATTTCCTCTCTTTTGTTGATTCACATTATGCAACTGTAATTGCCCAAAACCAAGCCAAAAAAATCGCTGCGATCGCACCGATTAATGTATTTAAAATATTCACTAATTCATTAGTTAACCAAGTGTACTTTGATTGCAATGTTGCTCCAATTACGCTTTCTATATTTGTGGCAATAAATGCAGCTACTACGCACCAAACTATACCCAAAGGTTCAACTAAACCAATCGCCCAACCCAAAAAGGCGATCGCCACTGAGGCCACCACACCAGCCAAAGTTCCTTCTAAACTGACTGCTCCTTCAGTTCCACGGGGAACTGGTTGTAAGGTGGTAATCAAGAAAGTACTCTTGCCATAGGCTTTCCCCACTTCACTTGCACAGGTATCAGATAGCTTTGTACTAAAACTTGCGACATAACCCAGAAGTAGTAGGGAGCGGGGATCAGGGATCAGGAATTGGGTCACGGGAAAGATTTCCCAGTCTAGCATCCCTACTCCCAAAGCGCACAGTGTCCCAATCAAAGCTGAACCCCAAACATTTTCTGGACCTCTTGCACCAGAACGCTTTTCAGCAATACCTTCAGCTTCCTTCTGGGCCATACCAATACGTGTGACAAAAGAACCAACTAAAAAATAGAACATCACAACGATGTATCCTTGCCAACCTAATGTTCCCCAAGTCAGGACACCAAGTAACCCAGCATGGAAGTAACCAGCAGGAGTGAGCAGCTTTTTAGGAGCAATCCAAGCTACAACTAACAACATAGAATTTAATGCTGTTCCCACAACCCAGGGATTTACAGAGTTAATTAAAGAAAACATTGTTTCTGCGTTTGGGTATTTTATTCAAATCACAAACAGGATATCTAATTTCCGCTACACCCCCAAACCCCCATAAACTTGTAACCTAGTGAAATCACGCAGCTATTTTTTGAAGTTTTAGTAAATTTTTGATGGTTATTCATTAAAGTGATGCATATTAGCATTATTTTTTCGCGAGAGAAGCAGATGATGGATGGTAAGAAAAATTTCTTGTAGTTTGAGATACTAAGTTAAAAATGTCATCAGACCTCGCAGGCAATTCCCTAGACCAAGCTAGAAGTCTTACATTTACAAATAATTCCTACACATTAAGTGATAAAGTCTCTCTTAAAGATCCAATCGATTGTTATCAATTCACGCTTGAGGGTAAAAGTAGCTTTCAACTTGACTTAACTCACTTAAGTGCCAATGCTGATGTGCAGTTGATTCAAGATGCGAATGGCAATGGTATAGTAGACCAGGGAGAAATTATTGCTGCTTCTAACCGTACTGGCAAAAAAGCTGAATCAATCAACACTACCTTAGAAGCTGGTACTTATTACATTCAAGTCCATTCTACAGGCAAAGCCAAAACCAAATATGAATTGAGCGTTTCGGCAATACCGATTGACAATGCAGGTAACACTCTAGATACAGCTTGGGATATCGGTGAACTCTCTGCTAATTCCCAAACTATTAGTTATACGGATTGGGTAGGTAAATCTGACAGCTACGACTATTATAAGTTCAACATCAACAGTACTAGTGATGTCAGTTTATCACTCAATGATTTGGGTGCTGATGCAGATATGCGACTGTTAAATTGGCAGGGTGAAATTCTGGTTGGTTCTGCCAATATTGATAATACTGATGAATTTATTACTAGTAGTTTGACAGCAGGAACATATTATATAGAGATTTATTCGTACAACGGTAATCAAACTTTTTACAATCTGCATTTATCATTAACATCGCCAGATTCTACAGCATTCATTCAAAATTCAGATCAACAAAACTCGATAGATGGTGGCAACACTACAGCTACAATACCGACAAATGCTAATAGTAATCAAGGTACGCTAAGGGCAGATACATTTATCTATACACCGAATTCTACACAAACAGTCTTTTTTGGCAAAGGTAATATTGACTTTGGTAGTGGAGGGCGAGACACACTAGACCTTTCTGCTTTTATGTCTACACAAGTCCGATCATTTAACTACGCTAATACTGTGAATGGCGGCGTTATTTACGATCCTGGTGATTCAGTAGCCCGTGTCTTTGATGCGATCGCTTTCTCTGACGGTAAGCAAATTTTATTTGAGGGTATTGACACTATTAAGTTTGCAGATACTGTCATCAACTTATCAGTAACACCAAATGACCCGCTATTTAATCAACAATGGAACTTGCACATGATGGATGTGCAGAAAGCTTGGCGGTTCACCACAGGTTCAGATCAGGTATTAATAGGAATTGAAGATACAGGATTAGCACTAGACGTTAATGGTCATCTTCATCCAGATTTGCGATTTACCAATAGTCTTAGTTCTAACTCTTTTGATGAGTATTCATCTTCTTCTCACGGAACTTTAGTCCAGGGAACGATCACTGCTGCTAGTAACAATAATATTGGTATAGCTGGCATCAACTGGAATTCTCCCGTTATGCACATCGATGTCATTGGTGGTAATCCTGGCGACTATAGTTTAGCTGAGGCTACACAAACATTGATAAATTGGGCAGATAGTCAGAATAAGCCTTTAGTAATTAACCTTAGTCTGGCTGGTGGTTACTCAGCAGCATTTGAAGAACTAATTGCTAAGAACCAAAATGATGTCTTGTTCGTCATCGCTTCTGGTAACGGTAATCAAAATACCATTTCTAGTCCTGCGGATTTAGCTAAGAAATACCAAAATGTGATTGCGGTAGGCGCTTCTTGGGGAACTCAAGACTACTACGGTAATGCGAAAACACCAGGAACAAGAGTTGATTATCCTAGTCAAGGTATACAGTGGTGGGGTTCTAATTATGGGGAAGGTTTAACTTTAGTGGCACCAACAGAGTTTACCTCTACCAATGCTAGCCGCAACACATCCGAACTCTTCTACAATAAATTAGACTACACAACCAATTTCAACGGCACTTCTGCTGCAACAGCAAATGTTACAGGAGTAGCATCATTAGTGTGGAGTGCTAATCGAAGCTTAACAGCAACACAGATACGCTCAATTCTTTCAACCACTGCTTACGATCTTGGTACACCCGGTTATGATACAGTCTACGGCTACGGCGTTGTTAACACTGATGCGGCTGTACGACGTGCCATAGCCCTTTCTAGGGTAGAGACTACTACGGTTTAGTTGGGACAACTTCTCAGTTATCAGTTATCAGTTATCAGTTATCAGTTATCAGTTATCAGTTATCAAATTAAACTGTTAACTGATTTATACCCAATCCCCGTTGCCCCTTATCCCCAAAGGGGACCCCTACCTTCCCCGATCCCCGATCCCCCTTTCATTAATCGACAAAAATCTATACAATTCGTAGAAAAGAATAAATAAGCTTGATGGTTGGTGATTTAATCAATATTTTAGTTACTAATCTTGATAGTAATGTCTCTTTTAGAGCTTGAGTTATATTTCATTCATTTCTAGAATTAGTAAACTGGCATACAATCTAAAATTGCGCTTTGCTGTATCTGCTATCTTCAGGGGGAAGAAACCATGAGCCGTCCAATTATTCTTGGTATTGTTGGTGACAGTGCTGCTGGTAAAACTACGCTGACAAGAGGGATTGCTCAGGTACTTGGCCCAGAAAATGTCACGATCATCTGTACAGATGATTACCACAAGTACGATCGCAAGCAACGTGCAGAAATTAATATTACGGCTCTCCATCCTGACTGCAACCATCTGGATATTATGCAGCAGCATCTCTCGCTGTTGCGGACCGGCCAACCTATTCTCAAGCCAGTTTACAGCCATAAAACTGGTACTTTTGAGGCTCCAGTGTATATCAAACCCAACAAATTTGTGATTGTAGAAGGATTGCTCGGCTATTCTACTCGTGCTGCTCGTGATTGCTATGATGTGAGAGTTTACCTTGCACCTCCCGAATCTATACGCGCTAGTTGGAAAGTCAAGCGAGATACGCAAAAGCGCGGATATACAGAAGAACAAGTACTAGCAGAGTTAGAAAAGCGAGAACCAGATTCAGAACAGTTTATCAGACCGCAACGGCAATGGTCAGATATCGTGGTGAGTTTCTATCCACCCAGCGATGAGACTAATAACACCAACGGACATCTAAACGTGCGTTTGGTATTGCGTCCTACAATTCCTCATCCAGATTTTACCCAAATTCTCGATGTTAGTGATAGTACTATGCCTGCCATCCGTCTGGGACTAGATCGGGATATGGGTAAACCAGTCGATGTCCTAGAAGTTGATGGTCATACAACTCTAGAACAAGTCAATAAATTAGAACATTTGATTTGTTCTGATATGCCTTATTTAAAGAACGTATGCGATCGCGAAAGTAATCCAGAGATAGGCAAAGTTGCTGGTACCACTGGCGAAACAATCCAGAGTTACCCCCTCGCTATCACTCAGCTTCTGACAACTTATCACATGCTCAAAGCAACACAGATATATCAATAGTGGTTGGTTGTTCCATAGACGCGCAAGCGGCTTCCCGTACTGCGAAGCAGAACCCGCAGGGTAGGGTACAAAAAACAACAAAATTTTGAAAATTTTATCAAATAAACATAGATTTTGAGAGCCAACAAGGGATTACTAGAGTATACATACTCTTTATGTTATTATTCCCTTGTTCTATGACCTATAGCCTCAGAATTGCTGATATGCCAGAGACAGAGCGTCCACGGGAACGCTTGATGGCTCATGGTAGCAAAATTTTATCTACTGCTGAATTATTAGCAATTTTGCTCGGCACTGGTCAAGGTGCAGGGAAACTTTCGGCTGTGGGTTTGGGACAATATATTTTGCATGAATTGAGTAAATGCGATCGCGAACCCTTAGCTGTGCTGCGAGACATCAGCGCTGCTGAACTCATGCGAATTCCTGGTATTGGCCCAGCTAAAGCAACAACTATCTTAGCCGCTATTGAATTGGGCAAACGTGCCTTTCAATCTCGCCCTGCGGATCGTACAGTTATAGATAGCCCAGCAGCAGCTGCTGCTGCTTTGAGTCAAGATTTGATGTGGCAAAATCAAGAACGTTTTGCAGTTGTACTATTAGATGTCAAAAATCGTTTGCTAGGAACACAGGTAATTACTATTGGAACTGCAACCGAAACCCTCGCACCTCCCCGTGAGATTTTTCGAGAAGTGATTCGCCAAGGTGCAACGCGGTTGATAGTAGCACACAATCATCCTTCCGGTAATCTTGAACCCAGTAGTGAAGATATCGAACTCACTCGCCAGTTGTTAGCAGGAGCGAAATTTTTAGCTATTCCCTTACTTGATCACCTGATTTTGGGTAATGGCAATTATCAGAGTATACGGGAAATTACAACTTTGTGGGATGAGTATCCCCAAGGAGATTGAGCAGAAATTCTTTGTAATTTAAGAGATGAAGCGCTCTTTGCTTAATTCTAGCTAGTATATACTTGAAAGTTAAGAATTGTAATGAAGCCGTGACAGCAAACTTAGTGAATACCTCGCCTGCAATTTTTCGCCTCTCTCCTCTAATTCGGATTACGCTTTTAAGCTTATATCTAGCACTAACCCTACCTTTACCTTTTTTAGCCGAAGTCACAAATGCGCCGATTCCATCAACGTTATTTTGGCTAGGAATAAGTATTGGTTTTATTGGCTTGTATGCAGTCTTAACAGAACGTGTAATTTTAGATGACCAAGGGATTCAGGTAACTTATCCAAATTGGATTCCACGTTTTTTTCGTAAAGGCTGGTCGTTACCTTGGTCGGAGGTAAAACAGTTAAAACCCCGCACTACTGGACAGGGAGGACTAGTTTACTATTTTCTTAGTAAAGACGGAAAAGCTTATTTATTGCCCATGCGTGTGGCGGGTTTTGCTCAAATGGTAAAACTGGTACAAGAAAAAACAGGTATTGATACCAATGATGTTTATCCTTTAGCCCAGCCATGGATGTATTTGATTTTATTTGGTTTTACGTTATTACTTTTCTTGGTAGATGGTTGGACAATTGCTACCGCCATAACGCAAGGTCATTTCAGTTAAAGTTTTATGTACAAAAAAATAATTTAGTTCAGTACTATGAATGATGAATGTTGAAGGTCAGACTTTTCATCATTCATCATTCATAATTCATAATTAACTAAAGGTTCAAATTGGAAACTTTGCCAAAAGCAAAACTCAGACTAGAAAAAGTTAATTTATACACAACTTTACAAGGTCAACAGCAAGGATACCCGATTTTACAGGATATTTCCTTTGAGGTATTTGAGGGCGATCGCGTTGCTATTGTTGGTGCATCTGGTGCTGGAAAAAGTTATTTATTACGCCTCCTCAACCGTTTGAGTGAACCTACTAATGGCAAAATTTATTTAGATAATCAAGAATACCGTCAAATACCAGTTTTACAGCTACGCGCTTGTGTCACACTTGTACAGCAAGAGTCAAAACTGTTAGGAATGACTGTTAAAGATGCTTTAACATATCCTTTGGTTTTGCGTGGTTTGCCTAAACAGACTATTCAGCAAAGACTGAGTCACTGGATTGAACAGCTGCACATACCAGATGACTGGCTAGGAAAAACGGAAGTGCAACTTTCTGGTGGACAGCGCCAATTAATTGCGATCGCACGAGCATTAATTATTCAACCACAAATTTTGTTATTAGATGAGCCTACTTCCGCCTTAGATGTAGGTACTGCTTCCCGTGTAATGGCAATTCTGACTCAAATAGCCCAAAGTCGTCAAACTACAGTTTTAATGGTAAATCACCAGCTAGAAATGGCTGAAATTTTTTGCGATCGGCTGTTGCACTTACAACAGGGACGGCTAATAGTAAATCAAAGTGCGACTGATATAGACTGGGCTAAATTACGAGAAAGCTTGATACAGGCACAAACACAAACTACTGAAGAATGGGGTTAGTTATTTGTTAGTTAGTGGATAGTAGTAAACAACTAACAACTAACAACTAACAACTAACAAATATTACCTTTGACTACTGATTGTTGAATGTTGATTGTTGAATTTTTCTGCCGTTAACTTTGTCAGTGATTGTGGCAAATTGATATTCAAAATCTCCATATTAAACCGATATCCTACATTACGGATGGTTTGAATTAAGCTAGGTTGTCGCGGATCAAGTTCTACTTTTTTCCGCAGCGATAAAACGTGAGTATCAATGGTACGAGGATTATCGATTGCATCAGGCCAAGCACGTCGCAGTAATTCTGACCTACTCAAAGGTACTCCTCCTGCTTGTGCTAAAACATATAACAGACTAAATTCCTGCGGTGTTAAATCTATAAATTCTCCTTGAAAACGGACACGGCGTTGCACTAAATCAATTTGCAAAGTCCCATAATCCAAATAAGCTGGGGCTACAGGTGTACGGTTGCGACGTATTAGCGCCTCTACCCGTGCTAAAAATTCCTGCATTCCAAATGGCTTAGTCAGGTAATCATCCGCCCCCGCCTTCAAGCCGACAACAATATCAGCCTCATTACTGCGCGCAGATAGCATTAAGATTAATGGCTGTTGCTGACGATGCAACCATCGGCAAAATTCAATGCCATCTCCATCAGGCAAATCCGCATCTAAAATAACTAGTGTTGGATGGTGAGTTAAAAAAACTTCCCTAGCCTGATAAATACTTGCAGCTTGATGCACCCGATAGTCCAGCTGTTGCAAGTGCCAGCCAAGCAACGACCTCAGATGGGGATTTCCCTCTACGATTTCAATACAAACCGAACCCACGGTGGCAAGACCCCTTAGCGTGCATGACTTTCAAAGTAACAAAGCCTATGTCTTAGGTTTTGTAACCCTTGTTACTTCAATTGATAATAATTTTTAATTTACTCATGCACAATCTAGCAACATATTCCACCAAAAGCCTTATCCAGAAACGAATCGGCAACATTATTAAATTTTTGTTATAATTGCTAAATATTTTTTTAGTTAAGTATTCCGTTCCAAATATAGGGTGTCATTTACCAAAAAAGCAATTGTGTTAACTTGTAGATAACCTAATTACATACCCCAACCCCATCTGTTTAATCAGAACAGATACTGCCAGGCACAAACAATCACCAAATGCGTCAACAAATGTGAAGACGACGTTGTTGTGAGAGCCAAATATAACAATAACTTACCAACCCATCAAAATCATGTTTTTCTGGAATAGGATCAGTTTAGGTTGTAGCTCATGCAAGACTACTCCCTATAGCCGAAGATAGGGATTTTAAATAGATGTCAAACTGAAATGTACTTCACATTTCAGCTTGAATAATTTACAATTCTCATTCCAAAGAGATTTTTACAGCAGTATGCTCCAAGACACACAAACCATCCGCTATTACCAAAGACTAACCGACGCCTTCGTCGAGTTATGGAATCGCGGTTATCGTACTGATGATATGCGGATGTATTTGGATGGTTATCTAGCCGCGCTGCGACATGGTAACGCCATTGAGCCATATTTGATCCATCGCTTAGAGGAGGAAGCTACCCGCTATTTATACGATGTATCGAATTTTACGATGACACTACCAGAACCAGAGCCAGATTACTACAGGTGACTTTCGACTAGTCACAAGATGCTCACTCCTGATTGACGCAGACAATTATAGCACGTTGTCTATCCCCGTCAATGATGGTGGTGGTGGAAAATTTGGAGATTTTTAATTTTTTTTAGTGATCAATCCCCCCTGTGACGTTTTAGGTTTTCGACAGGGGGGATTTTTGATAGTGGTCAATCGTCAATCGTCAATTGTCAATAGGTAAACAGCTTAGACACTGGACACTTGATACTTGACACTTGATTTATGAAGCTAAAGCGACTTCAACCTTTTGTTGCAATTCACCTTTTTGATAAAGTTCAATCAAGATGTCTGAACCACCAACAAATTCCCCATTGATATAGACTTGGGGAATTGTTGGCCAGTTGGAATATTCTTTTATTCCTTGGCGAAGTTCGTAGTCGTCCAAAATATTAACAGTCTCAAAGGGAACTCCTAATGTGTTCAAAATTTGCACAACATTGTTGGAAAACCCACACATGGGCATTAATTTGGTTCCCTTCATAAAAACCAAAATTTTGTTTTCTTTGAGTAAACTGTCAATACGTTCTTGAAGTTCAGGTGTCATAATTTTTGTGTTCCTACTCTTTAGTTGTCAATTGTCAAAGGTCAATTGTGAAATTTTTTACTATTGACCTTTGACACTGGACTCTGGACTATTAACTATTACTAGCAAATGCTTCGGGAGTATATGTTTTTAGTGCTAAAGCATGGATTGCTTCACTGGACATAGCTTGTCCTAAAGCCCTATAAATTAACTGGTGTTGCTGCACCAATCCTTTATCTGCGAACTGCGATGAAACTACTGTCACCTGGTAGTGATCACCACCACCAGTCAAGTCTTGTACTTGAATTTGGGCATCTGGCAGTTCCGCCTTGATCATTTCCTCAATCTGTTGCGGACTAATCATCGCGATTCCTAAATCAAACTTCTTTATATATTATTATCAACAATGAGGCTAAGACATTGCCAATTTGCGAGTCCTGAAAACCTGAGTATAAATACTATTCACCAAAAGTATGGGTCTGAAGCCTCGCCCTTAAGCGGGCGACTTTTTTTTGATTTTCAGTTTCCTAATCAGTTCCCTAAGTACATCAGACTTTGTTCTCTTGGTTGCTTGGCAATACTCTTCAAAATGTGCCAATTCTTCTTTTGTTAATCGAAAAAACACGCTTTTATCCATGGCTCTGTATGTCTAGATGATATACAATAGTAGCAGATTTTAGAGGAAAATTAGTGAAAGCCAGATATCAGTATCGTTTCTACCCGACAGCACAGCAACAGGTGAGTTTAGCTCAGTTGTTTGGTTGTGTTCGTGTGGTATGGAACGATGCTCTGGCTATCTGCAAACAGTCTGAAAAGTTGCCCAAGAATAGCGATTTGCAAAAACTTGTGATTACGCAAGCCAAAAAGACTATTGACCGCAAATGGTTGTTAGACGTTTCTACCACTCCATTACAGCAGTCTGTTGCTGACTTAGGTGTCGCCTACAAAAACTTCTATCATTTAAACATTTAAAAATCCGCTCACCTGATGGCGGCGGTCTATTGGATGAACTTATGGTAGATATTATTTTTCGATTATTTTTTGGGCTGAGACGAAGAAGAGGTGTTGCTTCCTCCTGCTGAGAAAGGCGCATTGACAAAACCCAACTCCAAGAGTTGCTGATAAGCTTTCTTACCTAAGTCTCGTGTGGGATTTTGACTCTTGATGATTTGAACTAGTAAAGGAACTGCTAATTCCGGTTTATTTTGCGCTCGATGTACTAATGCTAGTTGATAAGTGGCTTCATCACGCAATTGTGCAGTTTCTAGCGCCAATTTACGTTGGGAATCAGCAACTCTATTGTCAATTCCAGAAAAGCTGGAATTGAGTTCTTGATAAAAATTCGATAGCTGATTAAAAACTAATCTTGCTTCTTGAAGCTTCTTCGCAGCTGCATCATAGTTTTGGGAATTGACTGCTTGACCGGCATCTGACATTAACCGCTTGCCACCATCAACGCTTAAAATGCTATTATTTTGGGCTGTTGGACGCAAGTTATTAGGATTATTGGGGTCAATAGGTTGTGCTTGGTTAGGGATATTTATAATCTGTGCTTGTTGAGCATGAACAGGTAACAGCAGACTCAGGGCTGTTATGACTGATAAAGAAGTGAAGCGAATTAAGGGAACATTAGCTAAAGACTTCATGGGATAAATTTATGCAACAACTCAACAAAAAAAGATAGAAACTTCGGGTATCTTAACTTTGTTTTGGACTTTAACAAAACAAAGCCACGTAATAAACTGCTTACAGAAGTGGGAAATAAGGGTAAGGAGGAACTTAAGGTCTTCACTTCCTGAAGGAGTGAGGATCAAGGACAGAGTTAATTTTTCCAAAAATAAAAATTAAAAACTCTTTTCCTCTTAACTCTTTAGCCTTTTTCCACATATTGCAAAAGGTACGATGGTCACGAGACCGAATATAGTTTCTCCGATCTAAAACGAAAATCGGTGAAATCATGTTCCCATTGCTTTCTTACAGTAGCTTAAATCACTGCTATGAACGATCGCCTAAATTCCTCTGATTATCCTCCCACAGAAATGCCTGCAAGTAGCCAGGGATTTATCTTACAACGTGGTGGTGAAGAATTAATCTTAGAAAAGGTGAGCGATCGCTTCACCGTCCGTCCTCATGATGATCTCTCACCCCAAGCATTATCTCAGGCAAATTGGGGCAATTGGCGTCACAATATTCCCAAAGCACAGCTAGCCTTATTTACTGTTCCACCTTCCCAGCTAGAAGGGGCAATGTCCATAGCACGGGATTCTCAAAATGTGGCGTTCGTCAGTCACGTTTATCAAATCAAGGATAGTCCCAGCACCAAAGTTTATCTGAGTGATCAGATCACCATTCAATTTGCAGCTTGGGTAGACAGCGCCACAATTAACGCGATCGCCACCAAATTTGGCTTAGTCCTACAAAAATCGGTTCCTAATCTTCCTAATACTTTTGTTTTCATTGTCGGTGAACAAGCACAGGCAAATCCTATTAAAATTTCTAATCAATTAATTTCATTACCAGAAGTTGTAGTTGCTGAACCCAACATCATCACGGATCAGCAACCCCATTATCAACCTCGTGACCCCCTCTACCCGCAGCAATGGTATCTTAATCACAATGGCGGTAATCAATTAGCTAATGGTTCTCATATTGCTGTGGAACAAGCCTGGGATATCACTCGCGGGATTCGTTCGGTTGTCGTGGCGGTGGTAGATGATTCTTTTGATTTAAATCATCCAGATTTTCAAGGTAATGGCAAAATTGTCGCCCCTAGAGACTTAAAAGAAAACGATTTTTTACCTTTACCAAATGAAAAACAAGCCAGTCATGGTACAGCTTGTGCAGGCATAATCATAGCAGAAGAAAATGGTACAGGTATTGCTGGGGTTGCCCCTGGTTGTGCTTTTATGCCAATTCGCAGTCCAGGACTTTTAGATGATCAGTCCATCGAAGAAATTTTTAATTGGGCGATTGATAAGGGAGCGAGTATAATTTCTTGCAGTTGGGGGGCGTCGGCTGTTTACTTTCCTCTCTCCTTACGCCAACGCGCCGCTATTACCCGTGCTGCCACTCAAGGACGTAATGGCAAAGGTTGTGTAATTTTATTTTCCGCAGGTAATGCCAATCGTCCGGTCAGCGGTACTGTGAATGAGCAGGGATGGCAGAAAGATTTAGTTAAAGGTAATACTAAATGGCTAAGTGGTTTTGCGGTACATCCTGATGTGATTACAGTATCTGCTTCTACGAGTTTGAATAAAAAAGCCGCTTATAGTAACTGGGGAACTAATATTTCTGTGTGTGCGCCTAGTAACAACGCTTTACCAGGAATGTGGTTTCAAGACCAAGGTTATGTGTACACCCAACCAAGCATCGCCACTGCATTGTCTGGACGAGGAATATTAACAACAGACCAAGTAGGGGCTGTGGGCTACAATCCAGGCGATTTTACTAGCAATTTTGGTGGAACTTCCAGTGCTACCCCGGTAGTCGCAGGTGTAGCAGCATTGATTTTGTCAGTGAATCCAGACTTAAGCGCCCAAGAAGTCAAACGTATTTTAGAAGAAACCGCCGATAAAATTGTTGACCTAGAACCAGACCTCCAATTGAAGATGAGTTATGGCACTTATGATGAGAATGGCCATTCGCAATGGTTTGGTTATGGGAAAGTGAATGCTTTACGGGCGGTACAAGTAGCCCAAAAACTTCGTACAGCCACATTAACTACTACTGGGGTTGTCAGAGGAGAGAATAACAACAAAGTCGCGATTCCAGACAATGACAAACAGGGAATTAAAAGCGCGATCGCGATCTCTGATTCTAGCCTAGTCAAAGATATTCAAATCAATGTCAATATTACCCATGATTTTTTAGGTGATTTAGAAATTTACTTAATAGCGCCTAATAATCACCTAGTATTATTGCAAAGTCGCACTTTAGGTCGTCGCAGTCAACTGCAAGCAACTTACACCGTGCGATCGCATCCAATCCTCAGACAGTTATTATCTTTACCAGCCAAAGGACGTTGGCAATTATGGGTAATTGACTACGCACTACAAGATATAGGGAAACTCAATAGCTGGGAATTAATTTTGGGAATTTAGTAATTGGTAATTGGTAATTGGTTGGTAGTTAGAATAAATACCTATCCACTATCCACTATCAACTATCAGCAAAAATTACGAATTTTGCATTTCTGCAAACGCATGAGTATTAATTGTTGATTCCTGATGACTTAATTGTTCAAGTGCATTTGCTAAATCAACTGTCAGACGTTTAGCATCTTTTTTTACAGAACCCTTAATATAATCTGCTACTTTAATGACCGATCCGATGTGAATGCTAACATCAGTACCCCAATCAGGATAAGGTTGACTATAGTTGATACCAACTGGCAAAATTTTGACTCCTAAATCTGGGTGACTAGATTCAGCGGTTAAAGCTAAACGAGCAATTCCAGACTTGAGAGGATGAAGTTCACCATCACGAAAAATGTTGCCTTCAGGATAAATAACTAACATTTCTCCACGCTGAAGTAATTCCATTGCATGGCGAAGAGTAGTGATTGATGGGCGTTGAGGATCTACAGGAAAACCTCCCAAGCGCCGTACAAACCAACCCTGCAAACCTTGACATTCATCAATAGTCACCATAAATCGCAAGTCTCGACCTGTGACACAACGACCACTGGCGTAGGGTAACAGTAATGAATCCCAACGGGCGCGATGGGTAGGGGCAAGAATCACAGGGCCTGTTGTGGGGATATTTTCTTGTCCGGTAATTCTAATCTGTCCAAAAAATAAAGGTAGAAGATGACCTCCCAACAAATACGCCAGAGGGGTTAACCAAGGAGATAACCATGAGGTATTAGTAGAAATCGCCGTCTCAGCATTGACTGAAATCTGGGCTAGTTTTCCGTGGCAGATTTGATCGTCGTAAGAGTGAAGTTCCATGATTACGGGGCAACTGACTGTAGGTTAGAAAAGTAATAAAAATTAGGAATTAGATACACCGTAGATTTTCTTCCTAGAGTTGTGTTGCACCAGCTGGACAGTTTTACCTCTGTCCGTTATTCGGTGCGGTGTCGCCGATTTGCAAACCACATTTGTAACTGCTGACGACAAGCAGTTTCCAAAATGCCTCCAATGACACGCAGACGGTGATTAGAAGCCGCACTATCGGGGATATTAACAACAGTACGAATGGCACCAGTTTTTGGGTCGTCCACGCCATAGACAAGAAGTCCAACACGGGCTTGGACAATTGCACCCGCACACATCGGACAAGGTTCGAGAGTAACATAGAGAGTACATTGGTTCAGACGCCAAGTTTGTAACTTGCTAGCTGCTGCTTTCAGGGCAAGAATTTCTGCATGGGCTGTTGGGTTTTGGTCGCGTTCTTTACGATTTTCCCCTTCAGCAAGCAAGTTGCCTGATGAATCAATAATAACAGCACCAACTGGTACTTCCCCTCTTTCACCAGCTATTCGTGACAATTGTAGGGCGTGATACATCCACTGTCGATGTATAAGATATTCGGAGTATTTAAATGATCGCATTAATTTATGAGCAGTGAATGAGTTTGTAGTGTAGACGCTCGTAAGAGCGGCTACTTACCCTTCGGGAACCCTTTCAGGGAACAGAAGCCACTACTCTACGAGAAGGGTGGACTTTAGTCCTCAAATATTCAAGCACTAAACTGCTTACTACAAACTTATCAAAACACTTTTAGATTAAAGCGCTGGTTGGGCTAAAAGAGTGTCGAGTTGAGCTTTTGTATCTAATTCGTAGAGGTCATCACAGCCGCCAACGTGTTGATTATTAATGAAAATCTGTGGTACAGTGCGACGTCCGTTGGCACGTTCTGCCATTGCTGTTCTAGCTGTTTCGTCACCATCGATTTTATATTCAGTGAAATTAACGCCTTTCCACCACAACAGCATTTTGGCACGAATGCAGTAAGGGCAAGTTTGCCAAGTATATATCTCTACATTGGCTTTCACATTTTCTGGATGGCGGTTTAAAAGAGAGTTGATGAAGTTGAACATATTTTAGAGCTTAAATAAATTTTGTAATTAATCTCTAGTTTAAACATTATTTTTCAACGTCGATCTATTGCTTTTCGATATTCAGGAGATAGACGGTATGTGTATGAGGTTCTATAAATGTCTGTATTGATTCTAAAATTTTCATAACAACCCTCTTGCATGGGAAGAAGAAAAATAAAAATTATATGTTTTAGTTATTCAAAAGCAATACATAATCTAAGTGTCAAAATGTAATTTGAATATGAGAAAAATCTATTTTCAGTTAGATATTTCAACTTTTAGTTTTACTAATCTACACACTAGCAATACTTAAGTATTACTTAGAGGGAATAATACTACTTTTTATACGTAAATTACAAAAATTAACAAATGCTGCATCAGAGAGTATTTTCCACTGGTATCCGCCCTTTGGTAGACTGTAAAACTGAAATCACCTGATGAAAAGTCGCAAAATCAAGCTATCGAGAGGGCAGACTCTGTGGAAAATACTCTTGGGTTGGAGATTATTGAGGTAGTTGAGCAAGCCGCGATCGCTTCTGCTCGTTGGATGGGTAAGGGCGAAAAAAACACCGCAGACGAAGTGGCTGTAGAAGCCATGCGGGAGCGGATGAATAAAATCTATATGCGTGGTCGCATCGTCATTGGCGAAGGCGAACGCGATGATGCTCCCATGCTTTACATTGGAGAAGAAGTCGGTATCTGTAGCCGTCCGGATGCTAAAGATTTTTGTAACCCAGATGAATTAATTGAAATTGACATTGCTGTTGACCCTTGTGAAGGTACTAACCTTGTGGCTTATGGTCAACCAGGCTCAATGGCAGTATTGGCAATTTCCCAAAAAGGTGGTTTGTTTGCGGCTCCTGACTTCTACATGAAGAAGCTAGCTGCTCCCCCAGCTGCTAAGGGTAAAGTAGACATAAATAAGTCTGCCACTGAAAATTTGAAAATTCTAGCTGAATGTCTAGATAGAGCCATTGAAGAACTTGTTGTGGTGGTGATGAAGCGTGAACGCCACAACGATCTGATCAAAGAAATCCGAGAAGCAGGAGCGAGAGTCCAACTCATTTCTGATGGTGATGTGGGTGCAGCCTTATCCTGTGGTTTTGCTGGAACCAATATTCATGCTCTCATGGGGATTGGTGCGGCTCCTGAAGGTGTGATTTCTGCTGCGGCTATGCGTGCCTTGGGTGGACACTTCCAGGGTCAGTTAATCTATGATCCGGAAATAGTCAAGACTGGTTTGATTGGCGAAAGCAAAGAAGCTAACATCGAACGCTTGAAGTCTATGAATATTAACGACCCTGACAAGGTCTATGATGCTCATGAACTGGCATCCGGTGAAACCGTCTTGTTCGCTGCTTGTGGTATTACCTCTGGTAATCTCATGCAAGGCGTCCGCTTCTTCCACGGAGGCGCAAGAACTCAAAGCTTGGTAATTTCCAACCAATCGAAAACAGCTCGCTTTGTGGACACCATCCACATGTTTGAAGAACCCAAGACATTGCAGTTGCACTAAATTTTAGGGATCGGGGATAGGGGATCAGGGATCGGGGACTGGGAGGACAAGGGAGAAAAGGGAGAAAAGGGAGAAAAGGGAGACAAGGGAGAAAAGGGAGAAATTGTTGCCTTATCCCCATTCCCTGATTCCCGATTCCCGATTCCCGATTCCCGATCCCGATTCCCGATCCCCGATTCCCGATCCCCGATCCCCGATCCCCATTCCCTGATTCCCGATCCCCTATTCCCAATTAGTAAATACGATTTAGCAAATGAATATAGCAGTAGTGGGGTTAAGCCATAAAACAGCCCCAGTCGAAGTCCGGGAAAAGCTGAGTATTCCAGAACCACAAACCGAAAGTGCGATCGCACACCTACTTAGCTATCCCCACATTGATGAAGTTACCATCCTCAGCACTTGTAACCGTTTAGAAATTTACATTGTTACTGAAGAAAGCGAACAGGGTGTTCGAGAAGTTACACAGTTTCTCTCGGAACACAGCAAAATTGCTGTGACATCTCTACGCCAACACCTATTTGTTTTGCTTCATCAAGATGCTGTGATGCATTTGATGCGGGTTGCTGCTGGTTTAGATAGCTTAGTACTTGGTGAAGGTCAAATTCTCGCCCAGGTAAAAAATACTCATAAGCTAGGACAGCAATACGACGGTATAAAAACTATTTTGAATCGATTATTCAAACAAGCGATCACAGCTGGTAAGCGGGTACGTACTGAAACTAGTATTGGTACTGGTGCCGTTTCTATCAGTTCTGCGGCGGTAGAATTGGCGCAGATGAAGATAGAAAATCTCGCAGCTTGTCGAGTGACTATACTCGGTGCTGGCAAAATGTCACGCTTGTTGGTGCAACACCTAGTTTCTAAAGGTGCTGGCAAAATTTGTATTTTAAATCGCTCTGTTAGTAGAGCAGAAGAATTAGCGAAAACTTTCTCCGAACATAATATCCAAACTCATCCACTTTCGGAAATGATGTCAGTCATTTGTGAAAGTGATTTAGTATTTACAAGTACGTCTGCCACTGAGCCAATTTTGGATCGTGCCAAGTTAGAAATTGTGTTAGAAGCCGGTCGGGCGCTGATGTTAATTGATATTTCCGTCCCACGCAACGTTCATGCAGACGTTAACGAACTCGCAAACGTCAAGGCGTTTAACGTCGATGATTTGAAAGCAGTGGTAGCTCAAAACCATGAAAGCCGTCGTAAGATGGCTCAAGAAGCCGAAGGACTTTTAGAAGAAGAAGTAGAAGCTTTTGATGTTTGGTGGCGATCGCTCGAAACTGTCACCACGATTAGTTGTCTACGCAATAAAATTGAAACCATTCGAGAACAAGAACTAGAAAAAGCTTTGTCGCGTTTGGGTTCAGAATTTGGCGAAAAACACCAAGAAGTGATCGAGGCTTTAACACGAGGGATTGTTAACAAAATTTTACATGACCCAATGGTACAACTGCGAGCGCAGCAAGATGTTGATGCCAGACGCCGTTGTATGCAATCCCTGCAAATGTTATTTAACCTGGATGTAGGAGAGCAATTTAGTTAGGGAATGGGGATTGGGGATCGGGGACAAGGAGGACAAAACAAGTCAAAAGTCAAAAGTCAAAAGTCAAAATTAAGAACTTGTTGCCCAATGCCCAATGCCCCATGTCCCATGCCCGTCCCTGTATGAAACGCCTTTTTCGAGTCATTGCACTGCTGTTAGGTTTGTGGCTATTGTGGGAATTAGCCTCACGTCTGGTTGCGGAAATTCTTTGGTTTGATGAAGTTGGATATTTACAAGAATTTCTGTTGCGCTTACAGACACAAGTGGGGTTGTGGGCGATCGCTTTTTTGATCTCAATCAGTTTTTTACTAGGGAATTTAGTTATAGCGAATCGTCTCAAGTACCATTCTGGGAAGATTGGGACGCGGGGACGCGGGGACGCTGGGAGTATAAATGAAAGATTCCCCGTGTCACCGCGTCAGAATATCTCCGTGTTTTCTCAAGCGTTTCCGCGTCAGATATTCTCCGCGTCTTCTCAAAGCGCGTCTTCTCATCTGAAGCTACACCTACTCCTCCCAGCAGTTTTGGGACTGAGTGCTTTAGCAGGATTGATTCTGATTTATTACACTCAGACGGCTTTTGACTTGTGGTTTGTCAATATCAAACTCTTCACTCTATCTTGGCAACTACCACCCCCACTACAGTTATTTTTACAACTTTTTCACTCCGTAGAAATACGTTTACCAATTGTCAATACAGGTTTGCTGGTGGTTTTGGTGATCGCGATTTTAATTAATCATCAGTTTTTTTTAAAAGCGATCGCCATACTGATTAGCTTACTATTAGCATTTTTGCTATCAGCACGGTGGGTGCTGCTTTTGCAGTATTTCCAACCTACCAGTTTTAACAGTACAGACCCTCTTTTTAACCGAGATATTAGTTTTTATGTATTCTCTCTACCAATTTGGGAACTATTCAAATTTTGGTTGCTGGGGCTTTTTTTATACAGTCTAGCCTCTGTAACATTAATTTATCTGCGTTCATCTAATAGTTTGAGCGAGGGGTGGTTTCCAGGGTTTTCTGTACTACAGCGACTCCATTTAAACGCCTTGACAAGTTTGCTGATGCTGGTAATTGGCTTGCATTATTGGTTGTTGCGCTACGAACTTTTATATTCCAAGAGTGGATTCAACTTTGGTGCTAGCTACACAGAAGTCAAGGTACAGTTACCAATTTATACTGGGCTGAGTGTATTGGCGGTAGCGATCGCAGTTTACTTACTGTGGCGAATATATATTTTATCTAGACGTAAAAAAACGAGATTAAGACCAATTCCCTTTCCCCGCCAACTAGTCTACTTGCTCGTATTGTACCTAGTAGTAGCAGGGGTTTCTGGCGAAATTTTGCCCACGATTGTACAGCGTTTAGTTGTCCAACCCAATGAATTAGCCCAGGAAAGACCTTATATTGCTCGTACTATTGCTTTCACCCGCAAAGCATTTAAACTAGATGCGATCGATGCGGAAACCTTCGATCCACGAGGTCAGCTGACAGCAGCTGACTTAAAGGAAAATCAGCAAACAATTGGTAATATTCGTTTGTGGGATACCCGTCCTTTGTTACAAACTAATCGTCAGTTGCAACAAATCCGACCATATTACAAGTTTGCTGGTGCTGATATTGACCGCTATACGTTATTGCGAAACGTTCAAAATAAAACGACAGAATATCAACAAACTATTATCGCAGCGCGGGAACTAGATTATGGTGATGTTCCACAGCAGGCGCAGACTTGGATAAATAAACATTTAATTTATACTCATGGCTACGGATTTACACTGAGTCCAGTAAATCTTGTTGGCCCCGGTGGATTACCCTATTACTACGTTAAAGATATTGGTGTTGAAGATACACCTAGTCAAGGAGCTTTACAAATCACCACAGAAGAAATTCGTGCCAGCGTTCCCATTACCCAACCACGCATTTACTACGGGGAAATTACTGACACTTACGTGATGACTGGGACAAAAACTCAAGAATTAGATTATCCCAGTGGTAACGAGAATGTCTACAACGTTTACGATGGGCAGGGTGGAATTTCTATTGGTGCGATGTGGCGGCGGTTGCTGTTTGCTCAATATCTCAAAGATTGGCAAATGCTACTGACGCGCAACTTTAATTCTCAAAGCAAATTATTATTTCGTCGCAACATTCGAGAAAGGGTACAAGCGATCGCACCTTTTTTACGTTTTGACAGTGACCCCTACTTAGTTGCTGCGGATGGGGGAGGGACAACTGTTACAGGTAAATCAACAGACCTTTACTGGATAATTGATGCTTACACGACAAGCGATCGCTATCCCTATTCTGATCCTGGTAAAAATCCATTTAATTACATTCGTAATTCCGTCAAAGTCGTTGTTGATGCCTACAATGGCACAGTAGATTTCTATGTTGCTGATCCCACAGATCCAGTAATTACAACTCTGGGGAATATTTTTCCTCAGATGCTTAAACCTCTGCAAACTATGCCAGCTGCACTGCGTAGTCATATTCGCTACCCAGGAGATTTTTTCAGAATTCAATCAGAACGCCTGCTGACATATCATATGATTGATCCACAGGTGTTTTACAACCGGGAAGATTTATGGGAAATACCGACAGAAATTTATGGTAGCGAAGAGCAATCGGTAGAACCATACTACCTAATCATGAAATTGCCACAAACAGAAACAGAAGAGTTTATTTTACTGTTACCTTTTAAGCCCAACCAACGTGCAAATTTAATTGCTTGGTTAGCAGCACGTTCTGACGGCGAGAATTACGGCAAATTGTTACTATATGAATTTCCTAAACAATTATTAGTCTACGGAACTCAACAAATTGAAGCATTAATCAACCAAGACCCGGTAATTTCTCAACAGATTACTCTGTGGAACCGTGAAGGTTCAAAAGTAGTTCAAGGAAATCTTTTAGTAATTCCTATTGAGCAATCTCTTTTATATGTTGAACCCTTATATTTGGAAGCAGAACAAAATAGTTTGCCAACATTTGTAGCAGTCATTGTTGCCTACGAAAATAAAATTGTGATGGCAGAAACTTTAGAACAAGCATTTGCTGCTATCTTTCAGCCAGAGAAACCAGCTTCGCCGACAATTATACGACCTGTGGAGTGAGGACGGAAAGCAGAAAGATTGTCCTAAAAACAAGGAAGTAAAATTTATTATGGGTTTGCTGCTGCTTTAGAATTTGCAGACAACCAGGATAGAAAATCATTGACTATCCAGCTCAAGAGAGAAATGATAGCAGCACTGAAAAAAGAAATCATGGCAATTATTACGTCGTTAGAGAAGAAGTTTGCTAGGAAACTTGACTTAAGACTTCTTACTGGTAAGCGACGGTCTAGCCCTACTTGAATCTGTTTTGCTTCCCCTGCAAATCGAACTTCTAATCCTTCAGGGGGAGTAGATACTTCTACAGCCTCATCCGCAATTTGGACATTGATTTCTTGAGGTGGTTTAGGTGGAATAATTTCTAAGTTGAGTAAGCGGTTAATCCCTGGTTTGCTAATAAGGAGAAACTGATTTGATTCAATTTTCAGTTCTCGCTCACCCATGCGAATTTGCCCTTTAATTATCGTGGAGTTATATATTTCATCGTTGATGTTGATTCCTGTTTGCTTTAACTGTTCAAAATTTACGTTTTTAACATCTAAATCTCCCCATAGCCACTCTTCTGAATTAACTTTGCGAAGATCAGGTAAGTTGACTGATAAACGAGTCGTTTTATTCAGTGAGAGACTAAGTTGAGAATTATCAGGCTGAAAGATTAATTCGATAGGATTGGGACTATCTGGACTGTCTTGTAACCCCAAATCCTCTAGCTTATAGCCTGTTAAGGTTAATTTAATTGGATAATCTCCCAGAGAAATAGAGAGTTGAGCAGCTTCATTTAATTCATCTGTCTTAACTTTCACATCATTCTGCTCTGTAGTAGTCAGTGGTAGTGACAATCGACGGTTGTAAGGGTTGTAGCTCAGTGAATTAATGGATGTCTTGGGTTGAAGTCTCAATTCTGAGATTTTCAATTCACTGGGTTGCTTGGTTGTAGCAGGACTAATTATCCATTGACTTTTTTCATGAGGTAATAGAATTTTCAAGGAATTAAGTTGAAGTAATTTTTGATTCAAAATTTGATCGGAGGGATTAGAAAATCTACCATTCAATATAAAAGTTTGATTTCCCTCTCCCTCAATTTGAGAAATTTCTCGGATGTTATTCAGAAAAAGTTTGTTAGATTCTTGCCCAGCGTAAGTGAAGCTAAGATTTTTGACCACTAAGTTTCCTTCAAAAATTTGAGGACTGGGCAAAATACCTGCAAGAATAACGCTAGAGAAAAAAATTAAGAGTATGAGAACAAAAATAGATAGAGTTCGTTGTCCCAAATAACTAATAAACTGTCTGAGTTTAGTAATAATTTCCCTTCCAATGGTGTAAAAGATACGCCATATCCATCGCAGTAACCGAATGATAAATTTTAAGAACCTTTGTCGAGGATTTCGCCGGGGTTTCACAATTTACTTAAGCCAATTGGGGTTGTGTGCAAATAGAATCTGAATCTTGCTTTCTTCTGGTGGTTTGCCATATTGTTCCTGTTGAGCCACTACCTTAAGTTCGTATCGACCAGGTGGAGCAATACTTCCATCCTTTTTGTGTCCATTCCAAGTAAAGGGGATCTCACCGCCTTGAGAAGAGCGCGAAGGACTGGTATAGATATCTTGTCCATTAAGGCGAATTTGGAAGCTACGAACTTTGGCAGCGCCGTTAGAGTGGAGAACAAACTCATACTTGCCAGAAGATTTCCCAATTATCACAGGAATGAATACTGGTTGAGAACCCTGATTCACAGAGGCAAGAGCGCGTAGAGTATTCACAGGTACTTCTGCTTTTTTTAGCACATATGTAGACCAACCAAAAGTGAAGCGTGATGACTCGGATATGAGGGAGAAATTATCTAACTGATATCTCTTAAGTACTGAACGTAAACTTACTACTGGCTTACCACTACCAGACAAGCGAGGCACTTGCAGACTAATAGTGTTACCAATTGGTTCAGCAATACTACGGCTCACCAAAGAGATGAGGTTGAAACCTCCACCTACTGGGATAGAATACTTAATACCTTCGCAACGATTGCTATCTCGACGCTGGTAAGTAATTTCACGAGTATTGCCAGAAGGACACGCCTGAGTAGGTAGAGAAGTCAGGCTCATAATCATAGAACTGGCAAAAAAACTTGATACTGAGAGAATTTTATAATTCATAGCCCCATGTACGCAGTTGATTTTTCACTAACTCTATTGGGTGAGCAAATCCATAACCAGCAGTCCCAATGTTTCCTTTTTCAGGGCCAGGAGATAATATGTTATATACAACACCAACTACATTATTTTGTTTATCCAACACAGGTGAGCCAGAATGACCAATATAAAGAGCGGCTTTAGATATTTGTAGTCGCTGATTTGCTATGCTAGTGATTTCTCCAGTATCGGGAGTCCAATCTGATACATCAGGAATGTTAGGATGACCAATAACTCGTACTGTTGTATTCAAGGAAACATTTGTAGAAGCCATTTGGAGAGCCTGAATGTCTGTACTAATAGGAGCATCTATGACTTCTAGGACAGCAAGATCAAGAAGATCATTTTCCTTGGTAATGTTTGTAATCTTGGCTGGAATTGGTGGTCTTATTTGATTAGCACTATAAAACTGTACTGTCACTTCTTTACTAGGTTTGTTATTAAATTGACTATCTGTAACAAGGTGACGATTAGTAATAATCCAAACACGATTTCCCTGTTTTGTTAAAATCCACCCTGTACCATGCGTAGTTCCGGTTGATTTTTTGACTGCAATTTTGACTACTGAAGCTAAAGGTGGAGGTGAGAATTTATCTGGCGAATCAATTACTATTGGGTCATTTCCTACAACACTGATTGTAGTCTCACCATTTACTGACGGTCTGACCCTAATCTCAGTTTTCTGCTGATAAGTTTCACTCGGTAAATTCTGTCGCGAAGCCAACTCTCTTTGAAGACTATCTAAGTTATTTCGAGCAATCACATCATCGGGGTCTAGTTCGATAGCTTTCTTATAAGCAGCGATCGCATCTGGGATGTTGTTCCGGACGTAGAATACATTTCCCAAATTATTGTATGCTAAGGAAAAGTGAGGATCAATTTGAATTGCCTTACGATAAGCAGTTTCAGCTTCATCAAGTTTGTTTTCTTGAGATCCTAATGTGTTTCCTAGACCATTCCATGCATATGGATTCCGAGGGTTTAGTTCAATTGCTTTTTTATAGGTGGCAAGTGCTTCATCCAATTTTCCTTGAAGACGTAAGGATCTGCCTAGAAAAACCCACACATCAGGGTCTTTTGGTTTGCGTCGGAGGGCTTCTCGCCAAATCGCTTCTGCCTGAGCGAAATCTTCAGATGCTGAAGCATTTTTTCCTTGCTGAATTAGCTGCTCGTATGTTTGAGCTACCGCTATTTGAGGAGTCACAGCTAGAACAAGAGTGAACAGGAAGACAAAAAACTTAGAAAGTCTCACAACTTAAAATACTCAAGTCAGTATAATAGTGAAATATATTTATACTAACATAGTGAAAATACTTGTAGTGTGTAAGAAGAGTCGCAAGAGTTCATGGTAGTGTGGGAGAATCACTGACTACATTTTGAGGGAATGAGTTGTTGGGGAAAGAGCGATCGCTTGTAGTATATAGTTTTTACATTCACCTTGTTATACCAATTTTCTAAGCTATATTCAGAATTTTTACTGAAATTTTAGTTTGATGCTGAGGAATTAAAAAATGTCTACTGAAACTGATATAGTTGCTTACATTCAAGAAGCTGAATTTGATGCTCTTTTAAGTGAACAAAAAGTTGTTGTTGTTGACTTTACTGCTACTTGGTGTGGACCGTGCCGTCTTGTTAGTCCGTTAATGGATCAACTTGCACAGGAATACAAAGGTCGCGTCAAAGTCGTTAAGGTAGACGTGGATAACAACAAACCGATGTTCAAAAAGTTCGGTCTTCGCAGCATTCCAGCAGTTTTAATTTTCAAAGATGGTGAGTTAGCAGAAACAATCGTAGGAGTATCCCCTTACGAGCAATTTAGCAACGCTGTTGACAAGCTTCTTTAGCTTGTTGAAAGGTGGTGGTAACATAAGTTTTGGAAATCGGGCGATCGCACAATTGAATTGACCTCTCCCCGCCATAAATGGACGGGGATTCTAAACTGTTGCTGCGAGGAAGGCGTTGCATCCGTTCCTCTGCGCTTTGTAGTTTTGGTTTCCCAGATGCGGTATCTGGTAGCAAGGGTCAAAACTTGCCTACAGAC
>NZ_JBHFLM010000060.1:0-14240 GCF_041928655.1 Pelatocladus sp. BLCC-F211
TAGAAGATTGGATAGATAGCTTACCAAACCCAGAACCAATGCAGGATAAATCCTGCGGTCAGCCTTCATCCCCTGTCTGAAGCACGAAAATCGCAACTGTGTTGCTGTTTCTCAGGGGTTTTCGGCATTTTTTCTTATAAAAGTATTGCTCGCCTCAAAGACTTAGTAGACATCGCCAAAAATCTCTCGGCTGCGGCTTCTATAGAAGAAATTTTTTCCCAAGTGCAAGAAGTTGTCTTCCGTTACTTAAGTAGTATTGATCGTTTGGCATTATTAATTGATGTTAGTGGTGGTGGCAAATTAGAAATCCTCAATTCTGCCACTAGAAGCAACTGTGAACATGAATATCTACCTCATGATGGCAGTTGGATTAGTCGCAGTATCTGTCAAAAGGTATTTGCCGAAAAAATTGCGATTCAAACTGCTGACGCCCAGCATGATGAGCGTTTTGCAGGAGAACACAGTATTCTGGTCAAAGACATTCGCAGTGCTATGGCTGTACCTTTGTGGGATGAAAACAAAGTAGTTGGTGTGCTGTATGCCGATGCTCATCTTTCTTCTTACCATTGGGCAAAAGAAGGTGAAGAAGAACTCAGCTTTTTTTCAGCTTTGGCAAATATTGTTGCTTCCAGTGTCCAACGTTGGTTATTAGCAGAAAAACTCAAAACTGAAGAAATCATCCGTCAAAGATTAGAACGTTATCATTCCCCAGCAGTTGTACAGCAGTTGATCGCAGTGGGAGCATTACCAGATGGACGCTTGGCTCCAAAAGAAAGTGAAATTAGCATTTTATTTGCGGATATTGTAGGTTTTACTGCGATATCCGAACGATTCACTGCAAGAGAAATTGCGGAATTGCTCAATAAATTATTTGAGGAAATGTTAAAAGAAGTATTTGCCTACGGCGGCACTTTAGATAAATATATTGGTGACTGCATCATGGCATTTTTTGGCGCTCCCGAACCACAACCAGATCACGCAAATCGCGCTGTCTCCGCAGCAATGAAAATGCTCACACGCCTAGAACATCTTAATACTAATAATTTTTGGCAGGAACCACTGCAATTAAGAATTGCTATTAACAGTGGTAAGGCTGTTGTTGGGGATGTAGGTAGTTCCCAACGGGTAGACTACACTGCTCTTGGCGCAACTATAAATTTAGCTGCACGTATGGAAGCAGTTTGTCCCCCCGGTGAATGCATCGTCAGCGAAGCTACTTACACAATGCTTTCTCAACCTTCGTATTTCCATGAAATGGGAGATTATCGCTTTAAAGGTATCAATCGCCTAGTAAAGGTGTATCAGACGAAATTGCATAAGTAGATTGGGGATCGGGGATCGGGGAACGGGGATTGGGGAACGGGAATCGGGGAACGGGAATCGGGGAACGGGGAACGGGGAACGGGGATCGGGGATCAGGGAACTCGTAAGATTTTTTGATTTGTAAATTAAGTTTCTGAATCGTCAATCAGGCTTTTGCTTCGTTAAGCTGTTGATAGCAAAAAATTTGTTGGGATCTTGTGGTTCACGAATAAAATTGGATTACTATATTACCCAATAGATATAATCACTTACGTAATTGTATATTTTATTGCGCTTAGATTGCGAAAGATTAACATTTACCAACTAAGTCTTGCTGAAAAGTCTAAAATTTTTATGGTAGCTAAGAGTATGGACACGGGTAAGCATTTAAAATAGACGACTTGTAAAAATGACTTTTGCATTTTGATATGAGCAAAGGGTAAAGAGGAAAGGCTTTACCAACCAACGAACACGCGGTTTTGCGTTTACGGTTGGGAGAGATCAAAGTTCAAAGGTGGGAAAACGTTTGTTTTTATGCTTTTACATTTCCCCCTTACCCTGCTTCTGCAAGAAGTCGAATGCTTAGTGAAATTATTTTCTACGGGAGGTTGGCTATGCCTATCGCCACAGTTAATCCTGCAACAGAGGAATTGCTCAAAAACTTTGAACCGCATAGTGATGCGGAAATCGCTGCCAAACTAGATTTGGCGCAACGAGCTTTTGAGCATTACCGTCAGACGAGTTTCTCTGAGCGATCGCGTTGGCTGGAAAAAGCTGCTTCTATTCTTGAACAAGAAAAAGCAGACTTTGCAAAGGTGATGACGCTGGAAATGGGCAAAACTTACAAAAGTGCGATCGCTGAAGTCGAAAAATGCGCTTTAGTATGTCGTTACTACGCTGAAAACGCTGCCCAGTTTCTCGCTGAAACCTACGTGGAAAGCGATGCTAGCAAAAGTTTTGTTAAATACCAGCCATTAGGTATAGTTCTGGCAGTCATGCCGTGGAATTTTCCCTTTTGGCAAGTATTTCGTTTTGCAGCACCCGCACTGATGGCAGGTAATGTTGGTTTACTCAAACATGCTTCCAATGTACCGCAGTGTGCTTTGGCAATTGAGGAAATTATCCACAAAGCTGGTTTCCCCGCAGGTGTCTTTCAAAATTTGTTCATACCTGGTGCTAAGGTCGGCGACTTGATGAGTGATGACCGCATAAAAGCTGCTACCTTAACAGGTAGCGAACCAGCAGGTATATCACTCGCTGTTGCATCTGGTAAACAAATTAAAAAAACCGTTCTAGAATTGGGTGGCAGTGATCCATTTATTGTGTTAGAAAGTGCTGACTTGGAAACAGCAGTTGCAGTTGCGACTACAGCAAGAATGCTCAATAACGGGCAATCTTGTATTGCTGCGAAACGCTTTATTATTCAAGAAGCGATCGCAGATCAATTTGAAAAGCTACTGCGAGAAAAATTCCAAGCGCTGAAAGTAGGCGATCCTATGCAATCAGATACTGATGTCGGGCCACTGGCAACTCCTGATATTCTCAAAGAATTAGATCAGCAAGTGGAAACCTGTGTCAAAGCAGGAGCAAAAGTTCTGATTGGCGGACAGTCGTTGGCTGATCGTCCTGGTAACTTCTTTCCACCAACAATAATTACAGGTCTTTCTCCAGAGAGTGCGATCGCCAAAGAAGAATTTTTTGGCCCAGTAGCTTTAGTATTCCGCATACCCAATATTGACGAAGCCATTAAATTAGCAAATGCTACACCCTTTGGTTTGGGTGCAAGTGCTTGGACAACAAACTCCCAAGAACAACACCGTTTAATCAATGAAATCGAAGCAGGTGCAGTCTTTATTAATGGCATGGTTAAGTCCGATCCTCGCTTACCTTTTGGTGGAATTAAACGATCTGGTTATGGCAGAGAATTGGGTATTCAAGGTATACATGAATTCGTCAACATTAAAACAGTGTGGGTTAAGTAATTTAGTCATTTGTCCTTAGTCATTAGTCATTTTTACAAATCTAATGACCAATGACCCTTACGGGTTCGCCAGTCGCACTCTGCGAGAAGCCGCTTACGCGTCTACATGGGGGAGACCCCCAAGACCGCGCTGGCTCACAAATGACTAATGACTAAAATATTTTTCGCTAGTGAGGAAGTTCAATGAATACGGCAGAGTTATTAGTAAGGTGCTTAGAAAATGAAGGAGTACAATATGTTTTTGGACTCCCTGGCGAAGAAAATCTGCACGTTTTGGAAGCGCTAAAACACTCCTCGATTCAATTTATTACTACTCGTCATGAACAAGGTGCAGCATTCATGGCAGATGTTTACGGACGTCTGACAGGAAAAGCAGGAGTGTGTCTTTCAACTTTAGGACCAGGGGCAACAAATTTAATGACAGGGGTTGCTGATGCTAACCTCGATGGTGCGCCATTAGTAGCAATTACCGGACAAGTCGGAACAGATAGAATGCACATCGAATCCCATCAATATTTAGATTTGGTGGCTATGTTTGCTCCGGTAACAAAATGGAATAAACAGATTGTCCGACCTAGTATTACACCAGAATTAGTACGCAAAGCCTTTAAACTGGCGCAGAGTGAAAAACCAGGAGCAGTTCATATTGATTTACCAGAAAATATTGCTGCCATGCCAGTAGAAGGCACACCATTATATAAGCAAAATGTTGACAGAACTTTTGCTTCTTTTGCTAGTATTCGGTCAGCCTCAGCCTTAATTTCTCAGGCAAATAACCCAATAATTTTAGTTGGTAACGGTGCAATTCGCGCTCAAGCCAGCGACGCTGTCACCCAATTTGCTACTCAATTAAATATCCCTGTTGCTAACACATTCATGGGTAAAGGAGTGATTCCCTATACTCATCCTTTAGCATTATGGTCTGTGGGACTACAACAGCGAGATTTTATTAACTGTGGCTTTGATAATACAGATTTGGTGATCGCCGTTGGCTATGATCTAATTGAATTTTCGCCCAAAAAATGGAATCCCGATAGCAAAATTCCTATTGTTCATATTGCTGCTAATCCAGCAGAAATAGATAGTAGTTACATTCCGAGTGTGGAAGTTGTAGGCGATATTTCTGATTCTCTTGATGAGATTTTAAAAGTAGCAGACCGCCAGACTAAACCCAATCCCTATGCTATTAGTTTAAGATCAAACATTCGTTCTGATTACGAACAATATGCCAATGATGACGGGTTTCCTATTAAACCTCAAAAAATCATTTATGACTTGCGTCAGGTAATGGGGCCAGAAGATATTGTCATTTCTGATGTTGGCGCACATAAAATGTGGATTGCCCGCCATTATCATTGTCATAGTCCGAATACTTGCTTGATTTCCAACGGTTTTGCAGCCATGGGAATTGCCATTCCCGGTGCAGTTGCAGCTAAACTAGTTCATCCCAATCGTAAAGTTGTAGCCGCAACAGGCGATGGCGGCTTTATGATGAATTGTCAAGAATTAGAAACTGCTTTGCGGGTTGGTACAGCGTTTGTGACTTTGATTTTTAATGATGGTGGTTATGGCTTAATTGAGTGGAAACAAGAAAATCACTTTGGTAAAGGGAGATCATCTTTTGTGCATTTTGGCAATCCTGATTTTGTCAAATTAGCAGAAAGTATGGGATTAAAAGGTTATCGAGTAGAAGCTGCTACCGATTTAGTTCCCATCCTCAAAGAAGCTCTAGCACAAGATGTACCAGCAGTGATCGATTGTCCTGTAGACTATCGAGAAAATATTCGCTTTACTCAAAAAGCCGGCGAATTGAATTGTGTGGTTTAATTGATAGTCATTTGTTCTTTGTCATTTGTCATTTGTTCTTTGTCATTTGTGAAGAACGAATGATAAATGATGGACAAAGCCCTCACCCCAACCCCTCTCCCAAGTTTGGGAGAGGGGTTGGGGTGAGGGTTGTTTTTCTAAGATTCGCCTCGGTGACAAATGACGACCCCAACTAGTACCAGATGCGCCATGGCTCGTCTCTACATTTGTGCCGACTTACTTAGTTGTTTGTCTACATCTAAATGCTTAAAATATCTTCGTAAATATCTGCCATGGTCAAGCTTAGACCAACCGAATCTAAACTTAATTCATTATCTTTACCTAAAATTTCGAGTAACCAATTTCCTTGAGCATTTTTACGATAAACTTCTACTTTCATATCATCTTGGGAAACTAATACATATTCCCGTAAACTTTCTAACTTTTGATAATTAACAAGTTTTTCTCGTCTGTCTGTGACTTCTGTACTTGGTGATAGCACTTCTATAATTAAGCAAGGATAATTTAAAAAATAGCGGTCTTGGTCTTGGCGATTACAAGTAACAACAACATCAGGATAATAAAAGATATTGTTATTTTGATCCGCTAATTCTATCCTGACTTTCATATCAGCCATAAACACGCTACAGGAACCACCCCGCAAATGCGATCGTAGTCTGCTGGCAATATTTAGTGTAATTGTATTATGTTCCTTGCTACCGCCAGACATAGCAAAGATTTGACCACCAAGATACTCATGGCGAACTTCGCTAGATTGTTCTAGTTGGAAGTATTCTTCAATGCTGAGATAAGTTAATGGTAAAGACATGCTCTGAGTAAATTTTAAGTAGTAAATTTTTAGTGGGGTATGTTACGTTACGCCTTTAGCCTAACGCACAATTGTTTCTACAGTATCCAAAGCAAGTGCAACTGCACCCCACAACGGTGCATCATCACCTAACCCTGCTGGGACAACTTCAAAATTAATCTCTGGTAAAGCCGTTTCCCGCGCTACCTGACGAATCACTCGCCAAAAACCTTCTCCCGCTTTCGTCACACTCCCACCCAAAACAAACCGTTGCGGATTCATCAAATTTGCCACATTACCAATACCCACACCCAACGCCCAAGCCGAACGGTGTAAAATCTCCTGTGCTAACTCATCACCTTGCATCGCCGCTTCACTCACAATCTTCCCAGTAATTAACTTCAAATTTCCCTCCACCAAACCCCTCAATATCTCTCCTCCGCGTCCTCTGCGCCTCTGCGGTTCATTCATCAAAACCTCCCTTACATCCAACGCCATATACGGCCCCGACGCCAACCTTTCCACACATCCCCGCTTCCCACACAAACACATTGGTCCAGCTGGGTCTACTACCATATGTCCAATTTCTCCAGCCATACCATTTGCACCCCGCCAAGGTTTACCATTGAGTATCCAACCACCACCTACCCCAGTGCTAACAGTAATGTAAAATAAACTATCGTACCCAACCCCCGCACCATATCTGTATTCACCCAAGGCCGCCACATTAGCATCGTTGTCAACACCAACACTCACACCATATTCATCTGCTAACAACTTTTGCAAAGGTATATTTTCCCAACCAGGCACATGATGTGATAGCCTGATAGTACCTGTATTTGCATCCACAGGCCCACCAAAGCTGACGCCAATAGCCATTGGTTTGACTTCTTGCAATAGAGAATGAATGAGCGATCGCATGATATCTAAATCAGTGCTACCATTAGCATCTGCTGGTGATAAACAGCGTTGGTAACTCAACCACTCTTGAGAATTAGCATCTGCGATCGCTGCTGCTAGCTTAGTACCACCAAAATCAAGCGCTAAAATTAAACTCACAGTCTTGTTGGTTATTTCAATAAAAGTAATTTTAACCACTAATCACTAACAAATGTAGAGACGTAGCAATGCTACGTCTCTACAACCATCAACCATTCAAATCAAGCACACCATCAATAAATCTTTGTAATCGCTCATAATGTGATCCTTTCCAATATATTTGAGCGCAGTTTTGACAACGATGAAATTCATCAGTGTATAACACTACAGTGTCAGGTAACTGGTCAATCACAACTTGCTTATCTACAGCTTGTAAAATTCCATTACAACGCAGACATCGTTTAAAAGGTGATACTAAATCAAATAAATCAAAACGCCGTAATACTTCAACAATTTGTTGCTGTGGGTCAGTATTCCTTACATAGTAACCATAAGTAACTACACTCCGCATCAAAAGACCTTTGTCGCGTGTTAACAGAATTCGGTTTTGGGTGCTGGAGATTTCTGCTAATTCAGGATCATGATAATTATTTTGATACAACGTATCAAATCCTAATAGTCGCAGAGAAGATGCTAATTTGCCGAGATGAATATCCAATACAAAGCAAATGGTATTTAGTGGTTTCGGTCGTACTAAACTTAAACAAGCTGTTTGCACTACTGTGGAAATTGGATAGACATTAATCGTGTCTCCATCTTGAACAATGTAAGCAAAATCAACTGATTCTCCGTTAACTTCAATACAATCAATTTCAGGATGGGGAACACCCAATGCTTCGATCATGTCTTTGATTGAGGCTCTTTCTCCATAAAAATGCTCAATTCTCACCTGCCGTTTGTTGGGTGGCAAGAAATCGTTCAATTCTGCATGAAACTGGAAAGTTGCCCTAGTCATACCAACAAATCATTGATCTTTCCTATGTAAATCATAGTAACTTTTATGGATAAAAACAGACTATGACCATGAAAACCAACAGGTAAGAATCATCTTAGGCCTTTCCAATTAATAAAATATCCAGCCCTCGCGTTCCGCCCTTCAGGCGGAACGCTCACCAATTCTTGGGTTGAGCCAAAATATATTTGATAGGGCTGGATATTTTATTTTTTGGAGATCCCTTATTGCCAGAATATCGCTGTTTTCATCGCAATTAACATAAATTATTTGAAATCTACTGATCCTAGTGTTAGGACGCTGATTAAAACCCCTTCACATTTATTTATTCCCACTTGGTTGCTTATGTATTGATAATATTTATCTTTTGGTCTAGGATATGCAAGCATAAATAATATTAGCTTTTTCTACTCTTTAACCCATGTTAATCTTGATTTAAGGGTGTTCTAGCACAATCCAAAATATAGATAAAGTCAAGTGTATTAATAAACACTTGCAACAAAGATTAATCTAAGTTAAATTCGAGGTAGATGCTTGCTTGTAAAAGAGAATCTAGTTTTTAGTAGGGGGTGGAGAAACTTCACAGGCTAATTAATATCAAACTGAAGTCTTAAGTAAAAATACTTCTTGTGTTTGTGTTTCGGTCAACAAGTAATTGTTAATATATTTATTAACCTTAAAGCATATTATTTGAGGTTAAGAATATTACGCTTTGCTTAATTTTTTACTGCGTTTTATTTTTTTAAAAAATAGTTGAGAATAATTTGCAATATGGATAAAAATAGAAAATATATTGAGATTAGATATTGGGACAATTTCTTAACCAATCACTTTACAGAGAAATCAGTAATTTTATTTACTGAGTAAGTGAATCAATTGAATGTTAAACATTTATGAAATTAAAGTAGAGGCGTAGATTAATCAAAGCGAATTAAGAATTAAGTTGATTTCAGCATTTATGACATACAGCCATTCAATATAAATTTGGCTACTTTTATTTCAAAACGAAGTTAATAAAACCTGTTTGACAACACTAACAAAGTTGACATTTTTTGTTTGCAATAAAGGAGGAATTTCTGAAAAAAATGTTGATGCTATTTGTGAAAAAAATATTTACAGCACAAACCTTAACGAGAAATAATGTTATAAATTGGCTACCAGGATTAGGCGATAAGCTAGCCATAATTCCTGTTTTCTCTTGTTTGCTAAGTCGGACATGATTTTTGAGTTGCTCACATTAGCAAGCAGTTGATTGAAAAAGATTGTAGCTAGAAATACATCTCTTTTGATCAGATTATTTGTTCCTTAAGTACATTCATCATTACCCTTCAATGAACACTTTCTTTTGTTCCGATAATTCCCGCATAGCAGGAGAAGATATTATTGGTAGTGTTGCCAATCACCAAACTTATGTATTAATTGAATGTCCTACTCCTTGGGCATCGGAAGCCTTTCACTCTCGATGGGTTCCAGAAAATTTACGGACTTTGGTAGAGGAAGTAAAACGTGCTAAATTACCAATAAAGTTTCTTTTAATTGCTAATAATTTATCCCATAAATCAGACAGCACAACCATTTTGATTTATCAACAACAAGAGGGTCTAATAAATGGTTTATCTAAACGAGAGTACAAATTAGAAAATATCCAGCAAGCAGCAACAGTCATCAAGAAATATTTATTGGGTAAAAATTCAGTAAGTTACGAATTAAATACAAATTCAACACGTGATATTCTGATTTGTACCCACGGTAGTCATGATAAATGCTGCTCTAGATACGGCAATCCATTTCACTTTCACGCTACAAGTGCTGTTGCTGATTTGAATTTGGATAATGTGCGAATTTGGAAATCTAGTCATTTTGGTGGACATCGGTTTGCACCAACTTGCATAGACTTGCCAGAAGCTAGATATTATGGGAATCTCAATCAAGATTTATTTGAATCAATATTGACTCGTACTGGCGATCTTAAATCTTTGCAAAAAGTATATCGTGGCTGGGGAATCTTGCCAAGTTCGATTCAAATTATGGAAAGAGAACTGATGTTTCGTTATGGATGGGATTGGTTGAACTATAAAGTAGCAGGTAGAATAATTGACCAAAGTGCAGACAAAAATACAATTCGTGCAGAGCTAATTTTTGAAAAACCTGATGGTTCGCAATATAATTATCAGGCGAGATTAGTAAAAGACGAAACAAAAACTGTGGAATTGAAAAGTTCCTGCAATGCCAATCAAGAGTCAGTATTTGTCAAGTATGCTGTAGCTAGTCTCTGGCTGACTTCCACGCAATTTGTCACTGTTACGGCGTAAGCGATCGCACACTTGTATCATTTCCCTTTGAGCGCTTATACTATCCGTTGAGGTCGGTAATTGGTAATTGGTAATTGGTAATTGGGTGATTACCTAATACTTGGGATCGCCCTGGGAATATCAAATAATTAGCTGGACTTGATATTTAGATGAGGTTTAGCACGAAAGTGCAATTACGAAATACAACGCTACAGTTGTGCGACTTTATCTAGAAGTTAGGGTAAAACATTTGTGATGCGGCTACTGTTCGCTTCTGTTAAGTTTGTCGCGCAAGCGTTTTACCCTGAGCAAAATCGTAGTTATTTGACCGATAGTTATCTAACCAATAAATGGTCAAATAACTATTTTTCAGCAATAATCACGTTTGTCTCTTCATTGGTTGAAGACTGGTTTTCTGTGAGTTGCTTCTTCACAGTCACCAAATAAATCGCTAACAAGATGGTAAATAAAATCCCTTCCATAGCCACCTCCAAAGGGTGATGCAATGTAATTACTGATCAGGCGATCGCTTGATTCCATACTTAATACATCACCACGTTTGCGAGGAATTCCGAAGTATAATACAAATAACTTAACTTTTCAAGAGAATCTTACCGCCACACTACCTGCATGAGCTGGTAAACCTTCGGCTTCAGCGAGGCTAATTGCTGCTTTACCGATGGTTTGTAATGCTTGCTCATCGCACTCCAAAGAGGTAATCCGCTTCATAAAATCATAGACACTCAAGCCAGAAGCAAAACGAGCTGAACGTGCTGTTGGTAACACGTGATTGGGACCACCGACATAATCACCAATTGCTTCTGGAGTGTGGCGTCCTAAAAAGATGCTACCAGCACAGCGAATTTGCTTGGCAAGCTCTTGTGGTTCATCTACGCATAATTCCACATGTTCTGGTGCTAATTGATTCAAAAGAGAAATACTTTCCGCTAAATCACTGACAATAATCACCGCGCCATGATTTTCCCAACTTTTAGCAGCTACTGCTTGAGTAGGTAAGGTTTTGAGAATTTGTTCAACTGCTGTTGTCACAGCTTGAGCAAAACTTTGGGAGTCGGTAATCAAAATCGATTGGGCGCTAGGGTCATGTTCTGCTTGTGACAGCAAATCCCAAGCAATCCATTCTGGATGATTCTTACCATCAGCTACTACCAAAATTTCCGATGGGCCAGCAATGCTATCAATGCCTACTCTACCAAATACCTGACGTTTTGCTTCCGCCACATAAGCATTACCAGGCCCGACAATTTTATCAACAGAGGCAAGACTTTCTGTACCGTAGGCTAAAGCTGCTACTGCTTGCGCTCCACCAATACTATATATTTCTGTAATATCTGCTACTTGAGCTGCTGCCAATACTGCGGGATTAATTTCACCACCAGGCATCGGCACTGTCATCACAATCCGCTCGACTCCAGCTATTTTAGCAGGTAGGGCATTCATCAACAAAGAACTTGGATAGCTTGCCCGTCCACCTGGTACGTAAATTCCAACCGTTGTTAACGCTACCCACTTTAAACCTAACTTGACGCCGACTTCATCAGTGTAGGCAATATTTTGTGGTAGCTGTTTTTGATGAAAAGCAGTTATTCTTTGAGCAGCAACTTCCAAAGCAGCTCTAACTTCCTGGGGACATTTCGCTGCTTGTTCAGCAATAAAAGTATCACTCAGACGAAAAGATTCAGGGCTGTAGCGATCAAAACGTGTGGTATATTCTTTGACTGCGGTATCACCACGCGCTTTGACATCAGCAATAATTTCTTTGACTGTACCACTGACATCAACCGTTGCTTCCCTACGTTCGTTGACAAATGCTTGGAATTTAGTAGAAAAATCTTTGTCGGTTGTTTTCAGTAGCTGCATGGTAAGTCTCTCGGCTGTAGTGGGTGTTTACGCGGGATAATAATTTAGTTTAAAGCGCGAGTTAAGTATTTTAACAAAGTTTCAACTCTGCGATCGCTTACTTTCCAGCATAGACTGCGATCGCATGAGGTATGAGACGATTAGTAGTAATCAACGGTTTGCCATCTACAATAATTCCAGTACTACCACCACCATCCAGCATTGCTTGGGCGTTAGCACCAAAATCTCTCAGGACTCTGGATGCATCGCTTTGTCGAGCGTAGTTACTTGAATATAACAATACTGTTTCCTTGATGCGATCGCCATTATCATCTCGCACACCAATAAAGGTTCGTGGTAAATATCTTGTAGCAAACTTGTCTGCATTCACATCTAATGCACCGACTACTTCGGGAAAACGCGCAAAAGTCTGTTGCAAATACGTCTGAATATTAGCACTCGCCAATAAAGAGTTAAAAGCGAAAGTGCGAATTTGACCAGGATATTCTTTACCAATAGCATAGCCGAAACTAATCAAACTTCCCCGCACTTTCAAGCCAAAAGCAATTCCCGTTGGTTGTTCGCGTGTAGAAAAAAACGCACCATTGACAACAACTCTGGCTTTTCGAGATGATGTATTTTGCCTAACAGCATCTTGCCAAAAATTACTGAGCGTCTTTTTGCTGACTTTCTCTTGAGAAGTCTTACCTACAGCACCAATTAAATTTTCTATCGTCCCTTGGCTGGTATTAACTACCGTCACATATTCTAACTTGCCGTTTGTGGAATCTTTTTTGTAGACTTGTACGCCAGTAGTTTTCACAATCGCCTGAAAGCCAGAAGGAATAGATAGCGCTTGAGTTATACGGCTGTGAAAGGTGAAAATTAAAGCAGTGGTGATGGCTAATAGTAATGTTTGCAACTTCACTAAAATTAATGGCTGACTCTCAGGATGGGAGCATCCCAATTTTTGAAAAATATGTTTGTCATTCTGAGCATAGAAGTGGAGCGTTCGCGAAGCGTGCCGGAGGCTCTAGAATCTCTAGCCTAGTTCACGATTTGAGATGCTACCTACGGAAGCCGCTATCGCGTCTACATTTAGCTATCATCAATGCTCAGTGAGGCTCGCCAATTTGTTGATACTCTGCATTCCCAAAAATCGCTTCATAATCACGGTAATACTTAAATTCCATTAAATTATAAAATGGGTCTTCTAAAAAGAAAGTGGAATGTTCTAAAGGAGTACCAACAAAACGATGTTTGGGTTCTTCTCTAAACAGTAGCTGATACTGTTGCGCTCTCAACAGTAAGGATTTCCAGTCTTCTTCTGAGGTAAAGACTAATCCAAAATGTCTAGGATAAATACCGCGTTGTGGTGTCAACGGTTCTTTGGTGACATGAGCCACCAATTGATGACCGTAAAGATTGAGAATGAGAGCATGGCGATTTTCTCGACCAGGAATACAGCCTAAACCATTAACGTAGTATGCTTTTGCTTGGGTAATGTCGGTGACAGGAAAAGCAAGATGAAATATAGTTTGATTCATAATTGAGCTAATAAGAGTGAGGAACTAGAGGCTAGGTTTAAGTAGCCGTATTACTATCTATATATAAATTGCGAAATAATTAGGCGATTGTGCAACTTTAATATCTATTCTATGACCAATAACATCCAACTTCCTTGGCAGCAAGAGGCTGTGATTCGCCACAGCTTGCGTATATTACGTAGTTTTGAGTATTGGACAGGACGTTCTCTACTAGATGTTAATGGTTCTGTACAAGAAATAGCCCAAGCACTATTTGCAGCACCTTTTGCTTTAGTTTCTCATGGTACTGAATCAGATCCAATCTTTAACTACGGGAATCAAAGAGCCTTGGAGTTATGGGAGCTTTCGTGGCAGGATTTTACTAAAATGCCTTCACGGAAAACGGCTGAAGAAGTTGTACAAGAGGAGCGTAATCGGTTGTTAGCGGAAACAACAACTAAAGGCTTTAGTAATTATTCTGGTATTCGGATTAGTAGCACTGGTAAACGTTTTGATATTAAAGATGGTATTCTGTGGAATTTATTGGATGAGAATGATGACTATTGCGGTCAAGCTGCTGTTTTCTCGAATTATGAACTTGTACTCTAAAAATTAAAATATGGTAGGGTGTGTTGCAATACGGTTCAGTTAAGAAGAAATGTAGGTTGGGTTGAGTGCAAGCGAAACCCAACAAAGCCTTGATAATGTTGGGTTACTCTGCGATCAGCCGCGCAGGGCGCGTCTACGTTCCTCAAACGCCAGGTGCTACAACTCT
>NZ_JBHFLM010000061.1:0-7790 GCF_041928655.1 Pelatocladus sp. BLCC-F211
GTAAGGATTCAGGTGTGAGGTAGTTGACAGGGGTAATGTTCATGCGAGAACATCTGTAACATGAGTAAGGAAATGCCAGGACAGCAAAGCGATGAAGAACTTTACCAATTGTCTACTGAAGAATTGGTAGAAATCATCAAGGCATTACAAAAAGAAGTAGCACGACTCAACGAAATAGTAACAAAAGACAGCAAAACCTCATCGAAGCCACCGTCACAAGACATAATCAAAAAATCAGAGAAAAAGAAATCAGAGCAACAGCCCTCAACAGATGAGGAAAAAAGAAAGCCAGGAGGTCAACCAGGACATGAAGGGAAAACTCGCAAAGGATTTGGACGAGTAGACAGGATCGAAATCCTACACCCAGAAAAATGTCCACACTGTGGGGGAAGCCATTTTAATGATGATGCTCAAAAAGTAGAAACCCAACAAGTAGCACAATTTGTAGCCAAGCCAATTGAGATCATAGAATATCAGCGCTTTCATAGCCAATGTAGGCACTGTGGGGAAGTTTGCGTGGCTCGTTGGAACGATTCGATAATACCGGGACAAGATTTAGGGCTACGCTTACAAGCATTGATAGGTTGGTTGGGAAATTATGCCCACATGCCATATGCAAAAATTCGCGAGTTAATTCAAGAATTAGGACAGATAGATATTGGAGAAGGTACTTTAGTAGCAACAAATCAGAGGGTTGCTTTATCGATAGAAAAACCTGTAGAGGAATTGTCCAATTGGGTTAAAACCGAACAACCAAATATCCATGTAGACGAGACACCTTGGACAGTAAAAGGTGTCAAAGAATGGTTGTGGGTGTTTGCAAATAAAGGTTTTTGCTTGTTTAAAGCCGCAGATACACGTTCGAGGGCAGAACTCGAATCGATATTGGGAACTGAGTATGCGGGAGTTTTAAGCAGCGATGATTTTAGTGTTTACAATGGCTATGCTGCTGCCGCGCAACAAAAATGTTTAGCCCACATGCGTAGGCATTTCAAGAATCTGATTAAATCCCCTGTATTGCATAACAATGAGATTGGCAAAGCATTTATTGGCTTAATCGATGATCTGTTCAAAAATTATCGTCACCTTCAAATTAGCGGTGACATAAAAACCTATTTTGAATGGACTTACAAGTTCAAATCTAGGTTAAACGAAGCTTTGAATAAATGGATACCAAAAGCTGGAGCTACAGCTTTGAATTTATTATCGAAACTGCGAGATAAATACGACCAGTGGTGGTATTGTCTTGAGCATCCCGAAGTTCCTCCTGATAATAATTTAGCCGAACGTTCTTTAAGATTAGCTGTCACTAAACGAAAAATTAGTGGTGGTTCGCGTTCCCTTGAAAGATTTGGCGATACTGCAAATCTATTAACCGTCGTGCAAACTTGTAGAAGTCAACAACGTTCTGTTATTGGCTTTTTTGCCCTCGCCTTACATGCCCATACTCGTAATCAAATTGTTGTTCCCTCTCTTATTCCTTCTTCTGCGACCTGAATCCTTACAAAAATAGTATGATCGGGAATCGAAATTTTCTGGCTAAATAGATACCAATAGCCGCCCAGCTAATAATCCATAAATATTCCCAAAATTCTCCCAGAGAATTGATAAAAGGTCGCTTATCTAGCACAGCACTTATCAATTGGCTGGTTATATGGGCATTTATTTCTACACCGTAAATCCAGGGAGAATTTTTATGTTTTCTGGCACTCGAGAACGCATAATCTTTCGCGCTAGGACTAGTCATCCCAATTACAACAATTTTGCCATTAATCCAGTCAGGTTTAATTTTATTATTTATAATTTGTTCTAAAGAAACAACACGAAAGGGATTAGAATTACTACGAAAATTAATTAACATCTGGCTGCCTTGATCATCAGCAGAAATATAACCACCAGAATTAGAGAGAAAACGTACAATTTTTGTGAAACCAAACCTCATTCCATATTGATCATTAGTTACATTTCCTAAAGAAATTTGTTTTTCTTTCAAATATATTTTTGCGAGATTAAGTGACAAAGAAAATCGCCATTCGTCTTGCAAATTTGAAGCACCTAATAAACTTCTACGTCTTGTGCCATCTGCATCGTAAATAGCATCAGTAAAGCCTACTTGTTCATGTGGGAAATCTGGAGGTGGTTTTACTGTCATACCACTAATATCTGGCAAAATCTTTTCCACACCAACCAAATTTTTCATCTCTTTAAATACGCTAGCTAACTCCTTATGTCCTGGTTGAACAGGTATATCTCTATAAATATCTAGCCCAATCGCAGCAGGTTGATAACTTTGTAATGTTCGTAGTAATTTAGCAATTTCTCCATCCGGAACTGGATAAGCTTTTAATTGTTGAATATCCTTTTCGTTAATTCCAACAACCAAAATTCTTTCATCTATCGGTTCATCAGGACGCAAACGCATAAACGTATCGTATGCAGCCAGTTCCAATGATTGCAGTGAACCTGACATTCGTGCTGCTATGACAAAACCAATTGCCACAATTCCCGGTAATACACCAATACGTCTTAAACTCATATTTCTGGATATCAAATTCCCATCAAAATAAGAAATTTTTACTAAATTCGCAGCCAAAAATTAATCTATTAAACCTTCTTCCCTTGCCCGAATTTCTGTTTGAATCCGTAGATTTTGACCTTCATTTGGGTAAACTTCCAAAACATCCTGAACATTTTTCCAGTAGTGACGAACTGTGCGTTCGGCAATCTGCATTTGTTTGGCAATCTCCTTATCTTGTAACCCCTTATTAAAAGCCAATTCCAACATCTCCAACCATTCCGGTTTTACCTCTATCACTACACGCATTTCCTTGGGAGTATAAATTACACCATTAAGTGCCCAATCGACCTTAGTTAACATCTCCTTCATTGATAAACTTTTATCTGCAACGGTAAACCCTCCTTCATGACTGCTAATTAAAGGTTTTAAACGAATTAAAGAGCGAGGATAGGCACTTTGCACTACAATATTGAGACTGCGATACTTCTCTATTAACGTCCGCAGTAGCTGAATTCCCGCATCAGTTCGGGCCGATTCGCCTACTGTCTCTGGCATTGACAAATCAACAATAGCCAAGTCGGGCAAATTATTTACTATCAGGTTGAGTGCTTCTTGTGCAGTGTGAGCTTCGATAATCTCTGCATTTGGATACTGCGGTTTCAAGACATTGATTGTTGCGTATAACGCTAACTCTTGATCATCAACCACCAAAAATGTCAAATTTTTTACGGGAATTGCCTTGGACATCATTAATCACCTGATAAGCTACAGAAAATGACGATTTTTCAATCAAAGCGTCAAATTATCAAATTTATTCTTTTTAGAGTCTCATTTAAGACATTACCAACGCAAGTACCAAATTTCTGCCTGATTTTGTCGGTAGCGAGAACACTTACCGGATAGCCAAAATTTCAAAGCACGGCAGAGGTGAAGTAAATCATCTGTAGTAGCTGCGGTCAAAGTAGATTTAGATACATTTAAATCTGTAAATTTAATCATCAATTCGTTCCAGTTTCCTTGTAGTGTTAAACTGACGAATAGAGAAAAATTATTTGAATTATTCGATACGCTCCAAATAAGTAATTCCTCTAGTCCTATCAAAATTACTTGACTGCGATCGCTCGATTCCTCGCGCCATTCATTTGGTAGCTCGTACTTTATATTTAAGCGAGGAAAGCGCTTATTCCAGGTATCTAGCACATGCCGAATTGCTAAAGGTAAACTTTCATCAACATAAGCAGGGTATAAATAATCACTTAGTTCTTTAATGGAATAATGGAATTTTTCGATATTTTCTAAATAGTGTGTGTTTAATTTATGTTGACTATCAGAACTAGTAGGTAAAGGAGACTCCAAATGCCGACGCATAACAAATGTATTTTGTAGCACTCCATTACGGATAGATTCGACTAACGAAATAGATCCTCAAGAAGACAATTTCCCGGTGCGGAAGTCGAAGTCGGTTCAAATTCGTCTATGCCCACTAAGCAGGAGATTAGTGAGATTTGCAATGAGTTACGGCGACTGCGGATTAACCCACAGCCTTGTTTAGGTGTGGTGAAAAAGTATTGGGAAAATGTACAAGGGGCACTACCTCGTGTGAAAGAGGCGATTAGTGAAGGCTGGTGCGATAATCCCACTGGATTGTTTATCAACAGTTGCCGGAGTGGGGCAAAAGGGAAAAATACGGTGACTGAGGATGTGAGTGCTTGGTTCGAGTGGGCAAGGAAGCAGAGGATTGTGCTGGCAATGTCGGGTGGGGTCGTTTATACACCTGATGGAGAGGCGGTGGATGTGCGGGAGATGATGCGGAGGTTTCCGCGCTCGGGAGTAAATATGCAAGATTCAAAGATAAGTTTTGATTGTCTGCGATGAACCATCTCCTCTTGGAGGTTATACTATGCCATACACGCTGCTAGTCACGAATCATGCAAGGGTTTTGGGTTATTTTAGACCGAAGTTCCAAGTCAAAGGCTAGTTTGAACCAGGATTTGTTATGAAAGTCGAATCTATCGTTATAAAAAACTTTAAGCGTTTCGACCACCTTGAAGTCTCCTTCAAAAATCAAACCCTAAACTCACTCAGCAATAGATTTTTAGTAGTAGGAGATAATGGTACGGGCAAGACCACTCTTCTGCAAGCGATCGCACTTCCCCTAGCACTAGCAATTAGGCAAATTCAAAGAGTCACCGATTTTGACTGGTTGGGGTTTCTTCCTGGTCGCTACCAACGCTGGGGTTCCCCGCACATCGAATTAGAAGTATTATTTTCGGATGCAGAAATTGAAGCTACCCGTACACTTGCAAGAAGATGGGTACAGGCACAGCCGGAACGCCTATTTATCGAACCAGGGGATAGCCACCGCGTCCGACTTATTCTCGATGGTGAAAGCTGTCGTGCTGGAACTGATGCAGAATACTTTCAGTTTTCTGGGCGCTATTATGCTAGAAAATTGTTAGATACAGACCCATCCCTTCGTTCTGAGTTTTCTAAGCTACCTGGCATTTTCTGGTTTGACCAGTTCCGCAACTTGGGTTCCAACCCACTTCCTGAAGATTCTGGTGCTGCTGTTAGGCGAGTGGCTACAGTCGGGTCAAACAGCGGTCGAGTTTCCTTTGAAGTCGGTGTAGCTCGCCTGCGTAAGTACCTAAATGGTTGGAAATTTGCCCAGCTTACCCATAGCTATCCCATTGATTACTTAACCCAATTGGAGAACCTTTACACCAAAATTTTTCCCGGACGCTCCTTTGCTGGCGTAGAACCAATGCCCGGAGTTGATTCGCCCACACCAGAAGACTACTACTTTTTAATTAACGATGGTCATCGCACCTACGACATTGTAGAAATGTCAGCTGGAGAACAGTCGGTATTTCCCATTCTCTACGAGTTTGTGCGACAACAGATTGCTTACTCAGTGGTGCTGATTGACGAAATAGACCTCAATCTTCACCCTCCAGCCGCACAGTTATTGGTACGCCAACTTCCCAAACTCAGTTCCACTTGTCAGTTTATTTTCACCACCCATTCCGAGGCTGTAAGTGATGTCATTGGTGAGGACGATACTTACCGTTTGCTTGGGGGGTCGCTGTGCCTGTAAATATCTTATACTGCGAAGGTATTGCCAAAAGTCCTGATGTGAGACTTCTTTCACTCATAATTCCTCCTAGTTGCGTGGTTAGACCTATTGGTAGCAAGCAAGGTTTAGCCCAAAGGATTCTGGGCGCAAAAGATATCAGGACTGGTTCAACAATCGCAGGGTTAAGAGACCGGGATTTTGATGATGATCAATCACCTCCCCAAGGCACACCTCGTAATTGGCACATTACCGAGGGCGGTAAACAAATTCCATTGGGTTGGTACTGGGAGCGCAAAGAAATTGAAAATTATCTTGTAGATCCCAAAGTAGTGAAGCAAGCACTAGGTGAGGAAGCACCACCATTGGAGGAATACCGTCAAGCACTAAAAGCATCTGCACAGAAAATTGCTGTTTATACCGCAGCCAGAATCACATTGTCGCTTTATCTGCAAAACCGTCCCTCACCTCCTAATAACTCTTGGGGAGAAGAGAGAGACAAAAAAGAGGGCTATCGCTTTCCCAAAGATAAAGGGCTGACAGAAGCTAACTGCAAAAGCGAACTAAATAATATCATCAAACAATACGAACAAAGACTTAGCTCGCCCAAACGCAATCCCCTTGACGACTTTGAGCGATTGCTGCCTACTTGCTGTCCTGGTGGTAGTCGATTTCAAAACCAAAATTATATGACTTTTTTTGCGGGTAAAGACTTGCTCTACGGGATGCGGGAGCAACTCTCTGGTTTTGGGTTTGAGTCTCCTGTTGTGTTCCGCGAGCGAATCCTCAAGGGAATAGAAGAATCTACACAAGATGTGTGGACTTGGCTGCCCGAGTGGCAGCGATTGAGGGAATTAATCGCACAGTGAACTCCACCTTGTGCAACTCTAGTTGCAACACGTTCGTTTGCTATTTCTACATTCTCGATCCCCTTGCGGAAACCTGGACAAAACTGCCCAGCCTTTGCGGCGCGCTTTGTTTGACGGTGCTGCAACCTGGTTGATCTGTATAAATCCCCCTTGGATACGGCACAAAAAACAAGAAAGCGCCTTAATAAACCCGGCGACTTGCCCTATCAGCATATCGAACAACACCAGAAGGCGCTTTCTTGTTTTCCAGCCAAATAGACCTCTTGCACGAATCAAGAAAACAAAGCAAGTTCATAATTGAGAAGTCCAGCAATCAAGTTGCAACGTAAGCCAAAACGTCTTCTACGGTTACGATATTGTTCTTTGAGGATGCGAAAAATCTTCAGTCGGCGATGAATGTGTTCACCAACTATACGTAGACTAGCTAAGTGACGATTGTGCTGGCGTTCAGAAGTGGATAAAACAGCACCCTCCTTCACTGACATGTGGCTGTGGATCTTCTGGATTCTGAATGCGGGCACGGTAAAACTTAATGTGTTCTTCACCCTCAACCTCAAGGGTGCGACGATCGCCTGCAAGATTAATGGCATACCCACCTCCACCCGCTGTTTTTCGGCAAATTGAACAATAACAGTGCATGAACGGATAAGGATCATGGCTCCTGACGCACCAAACGCACCGCTCCACAATGGCATGAACCTTTTAGCAAAAAAGCCGTTCTCCTCACCAAAAGCAATGGGCGACTCTTTATTTTTGCTTAATGAGTGGCTACTTACTTCGATCTTTTGGAATAATTTTGAAACCGATTTGGTTATCCAGTACGTTTATTACATTTAAGCAATTTGATCTATGAGCAACATCCAAAAGGCAATAGAAATTCTTGAATCCATTGTTCCAAAACAAGACCAAAAATGGAATAAGGAATATAGAGCAAAAATCTCCCATGACTTGAAACAAGTAATTACACTTCTTTCAAACCTTTCACCAACAGTAACTTTTTGGGAGGCAAATTATCACAAAACCAATATCAAAATCCAAGAATTTCAAAACCTTTCAGCAATACCCAAAAAAGATGAAGATATCTTCTTTATGGACAAATATTGGAAAATCTTTCGGATCATTCATGAGTTGGAAAATAATCACATCGACATTTATTTAGAAGAAGAATAAATGTGCTTCTTCAGTGCTTATCCCTCTTTTGTTACTACAGGGAGAGTAAAATCAGGGGTGAACACTCAAACAGTAAGCACAGTGGATGGTTACAGCACGGCGAGAAGCAGTCAATACAGTCGCTTTCATAGATAACTATTGCCAACATTATTGTTCATCA